>NZ_JBIVZG010000008.1:78747-304178 GCF_044759445.1 Streptomyces sp. NPDC101118
CGGGCGTCGTGTCGGGCCGTACTCCCCGGGGAGTACGGCCCGACACGACGCCCGGCCGACGCGCCCGCCGCCGGGCGCCCCTAGCGTGGTCGTATGGACGACCAGCGGGGGCCCGCGCACGGCCGGCGACGGGACGGGTGGCGGGACCGGCGGGACGAGCGGGCGGAGCGGGCGGAGCTTCGGGACGGCCGGGCGGAGCGGCGGGACTCCTCGGCGCCGTGGACCGCGGGCCCGCCCGGGCGGCGGGGGCGGCCCGTGCGCGCCGCGCTGCTGGTCGCGCTCGTCGCGCAGGCCGGCGCGGGATGGGCCGCCCACGCGCAGCCGGAGGCGCGGCCGGTCGACGTCTGGGCCCGGCTGCTGCTCCTGGCGGGCCCGGTGCTGCTCGTCTGGCGGCACCGCCACCCGGTGCCGGTGGTCTTCGGCGTCTGCGGCGTCACCCTCGCGTACCTGGCCGCGGGGTACCCATACGGGCCGGTGTTCCTCGCGGTGGTGGTGGCCGTGCCGGCGGCGGTGTCCGCCGGGCACCGGTACGCGGCGTGGACGGCGCTGGGCCTGCTCTGGGCCGGTCACCTGCTGGTCGCGCACTGGCTGTACCGGTGGCTGCCCCCGGCAGGGGACGGGCCGGGCTCGTGGACCGCCGAACTGGGGGCGACGGCCTGGGTGCTGGTGCTGGCGGCCGTCGCCGAACTGGCCAGGACCCGGCGCGAGCGGGCGGTCAGGGAGCGGGCCGAGCGGGCTGCCCGGGAACGCCGCCGGGCCGACGAGGAGCGGCTGCGGATCGCCCGTGAGCTGCACGACGTGCTGGCCCACAGCATCTCGGTGATCAACGTGCAGGCCGGGGTGGGGCTGGCGCTGCTCGACAGCGACCCGGAGCAGGCCCGGTCCGCGCTCACCACCATCAAGACGGCCAGCAAGGAGGCCCTGGGCGAGGTGCGGCAGGTGCTGGACGCGCTCCGGGCGCCGGGGGCGGCCCCCCGTACCCCGGCGCCGGGCCTGGCGGAGCTGCCGGAGCTCGTGGCGCAGGCCGCCGCCGCGGGGCTGACCGTACGGGTGGAGCGGCCGGATGCCGGCGCGTCCGGGGCCGGGGTGCCGCCGGCGACGGAGCTGGCGGCCTTCCGCATCGTGCAGGAGGCGCTGACCAACGTGATCCGGCACTCGGGGGCGCGTACCGCCCTGGTACGGGTGACCCGCGCGCCCGGGGCGCTGGAGGTGCTGGTGACCGACGGGGGCCCGGCCACCGGCACGGCCGCGGGCGGCAGCGGCACCGGGCTGGTCGGCATGCGGGAGCGGGCGGCGGCGCTGGGCGGCACCCTGGAGGCCGGGCCGGAGCCCGGGGGCGGGTTCCGGGTGCGGGCGGTGCTGCCGGTGGAGGAGGGGTGAGCGGGGTGGGAGGTGCGAGCGAGGCGGGCGGCGCGCGTGGGATGGACGGCGCGGGGGGCACGGGGGGCGTGATCCGGGTGCTGCTGGCCGACGACCAGCTGCTGGTGCGGGCCGGGTTCCGGGCGCTGCTGTCCGCGCAGCCGGACGTCGAGGTGGCGGGCGAGGCCTCCGACGGGGCCGAGGCGGTCCGGCTGGCCCGCGAACTGCGGCCCGACGTGGTGCTGATGGACATCAGGATGCCGGTGCTCGACGGCCTGGCGGCCACCCGCGCGATCACCGGCGACCCCGCGCTCGCGGAGGTGAAGGTGGTGATGCTGACCACCTTCGAGCTCGACGAGTACGTCTTCGAGGCGCTCAGGTCGGGCGCCTCCGGCTTCCTCGTGAAGGACACCGAGCCGGAGGAACTCGTCCGTGCGGTCAGGGCGGTTCGGGAGGGCGACGCGCTGCTCTCGCCCGGTGTGACCCGGCGGCTGATCGCCGAGTTCGCCGCGCGGTCGAAGGCGCCCGCGGCCGTCGCGCCGCTGGAGGCGCTGACCGAGCGGGAGCGGGAGGTGATGGCGCTGGTGGGGATGGGCCTGACCAACCAGGAGATCGCCCGCCGTCTGGTGGTCAGCCCGCTCACCGCGAAGACCCACGTGAGCCGGACGATGGTGAAGCTCGGCGCCCGCGACCGGGCCCAACTGGTGGTGCTGGCGTACGAGTCGGGGCTGGTCAGACCGGGCTGGCTGGACTGACGGGGTGGGGGCGGGGCCGGGTGCCGGTAGGGGGAGGCCGGACGCGGGGTGCCTCTGAGGGCGGGGTCGGACGCGGTGCCGCTGGAGGGGCCCGGTCGGACGCCGGGTGCCCCCTGGGGGTCTGGCGCCCGGGTGCCGGGGGCGGGGGCCGTCGGCCGAGCGCCGGGGGCGGCTACCGGCGGCCGGGCCCCGGGGGCGAGAGCCGTCGGCAAGGTGCCGGGGGCGGGTACCGGCGACGGGGTGCGCAGGCAGGTGTCATCGGCCGGGTGCCGGGGGCGGATACGGGCCGACGGGAGCCGGAGGCGCGTGCCTTGGGCCGGATGCCCGGACGGGTGCGGCCGGGCAAGTGCCCTCGGCTGACGCGCTGCCGCGGGCCGGGGGCTCGTACGCCCGGGCCGCTCGCGCCGCGGGCCCGTACTCCCCCGGGAGCAGGCACGGTGCCGCCGGGTGGACGACGACGGGAGGGGTGGGGCGGGGCGAGTCTCGAAGGGTCACGGCGTCCACCCCGGACGCCGGCGCCATCGAGGAGCTGAACGACGGTGAACACCCTCGCGTACGACGGGCCCGGCCCGTGGATCCTTTTCCTCCCGCTCGTGTGGACGGCTGTCGTCATCACCGTGGTGACCGTGCTGCGCCGCACGGTGTGGCGCGGCAGGCGCGGTCCGTGGCAGGGCCGCGCGGTGCACGGCGAGCACTCGCCGATCGCGATGCTCGGCCGGCGGTTCGCCTCCGGCGAGATCGACGAGGACGAGTACTGGCGACGGCTGTCGGTACTGGACGAGCAGTTCGGCCGACGCCCCGAGGACGCCGGCCTCTGACCCCGCATCCCGGCCCGCCGCGGTCATCGCGGCCGGCCGGCCCACCCGCCGTGGCGGCGGTCACCCGAGGCGGGGAGCCCGCCCGCGGCGGAGCCGGCGGGGCTGACCCGAGGCGCGGGCTGACCCGAGGCGAAGGACAGGCTGGTCCGGAGGCAGGCACTGCGGGGGCCCTGCCGCGACGGGGTACCAGCCCAGAGCGGGGCGTCGGCCCACGGCCGGCGGACGTCGCGGGCGAACTCGCGGCGTACGCAGACACGGGACGCCTGCGCGAGCGGGACCCCGGCCCAAGGCCGAAAGGCGCCCGAGGCAAGGGCCGCTCCAGGGCGGGACACCCGCTCGCCGTGGGAGGCCCGCCCAGGACGGGGCCCACGCGGAGTGGGAGGCCCGCCCACAGCGGGGCACTCCCTCAGTGGGAGGCGCCCTCAGCGGGAGGCGCCGTCAGGGTGCGGCGCACGTCAGGGTGCGGCACGTCAGGGTTGGGGCCGGGGCGGCGCGGGCGTGGGGGCGGTGCCCAGGGGGTCGGCCTCGGAGCCGCGGGCGGGTCGCGCAGGCCCGGGACCTGCGGGGATGCCGGTACCGACCGGGGTGCCGGGGGCGTTCGGGTGGGTCCCCCGGTGCCTTCTGCCGGAGAATGGCCCCTGGAGCTGTTGCCCGCGGCCGACCACACGGCCGCCGCCCGGACCACGGACGCGCACCCCTTCGGAGGGACCGCCAGTGAGACAGCACAGGACCGTCCTCCTCACCCGCCTGCTGGCCGCCCTGATCCTCGCGCTCGGGGCGGGCACGGCATCGGCCGCCGCCGCCCCCGCACCCGCCGCGCCCGCGGCTCCGGTGCCGCTGGGGCGGGTCGTGCCGGTCCCGGTCTCGGTGGCGCCCGCGGGCAGCCCGTACACGCTCGGCGACGCGACGGTCATCCGGGTCGACGCGGGCTCACCGGCGGCCCAGCGGGTCGGCGAGTGGCTGGCGGCCCTGCTGCGGCCCTCGACCGGCCTCGCGCTGCCGGTGGTCGCAGGCGCCGGGACGGACGGCATCCAGCTCCGCCTGGGCGCGGGCGACAAGGCGCTGGGGACCGAGGGGTACCGGCTGGTCAGCGGTCCCGGCACGGTCGCCGTCACGGCCAACGCGCCCGCCGGCCTCTTCCACGGGGTGCAGACCCTGCGGCAGCTGCTGCCGCCGTCCGTCGAGGAGCGCACCCGGCAGTCCGGCCCCTGGCAGGTCGCCGGCGGCACGGTGCGGGACTTCCCGCGCTACCCGTACCGCGGCGCGATGCTGGACGTGGCCCGGCACTTCTTCACGGTGGAGCAGGTCAAGCGGTACGTCGACCAGCTCGCCCTCTACAAGATCAACACCCTGCACCTGCACCTGAGCGACGACCAGGGCTGGCGCATCGTGGTGGACTCCTGGCCGCGGCTGGCGACGTACGGCGGCTCGACCGAGGTGGGCGGCGGGCCCGGCGGCCACTTCAGCAAGGCCGACTACCGGGACATCGTCGCGTACGCGGCCTCCCGCCACATGGAGGTCGTGCCGGAGATCGACACCCCCGGGCACACGACCGCGGCACTGGCCTCGTACGCCCAGCTGAACTGCGACGGCGTGGCCCCGCCGATCTACACCGGCACGCAGGTCGGCTTCAGCTCGCTGTGCGTGCCGAAGGCGGTCACCTACAGCTTCCTGGACGACGTGCTGCGGGAGCTGGCGGCGATGACTCCCGGCCGGTACCTGCACATCGGCGGGGACGAGGCGCAGTCGACCACGGCGGCGGACTACGCCACCTTCATGGGCAGGGTGCAGCCGCTGGTGACGAAGCGCGGCAAGACGGTGATGGCCTGGCACCAGATCACCGAGGCCCGGCCGGTGGCGGGCGCGGTGGCCCAGTACTGGGGCATGGGCGGTACGGAGACGAAGCTGGTGGCGGCGGCGCGGACCGGGACGCGGGTGGTGATGTCGCCGGCGAACCACGCGTACCTCGACATGAAGTACAAGGCGGGCGCCCCGTTCGGCACGGAGTGGGCCGGGTACGTGGAGGTGGACAAGTCGTACGCCTGGGACCCGGCCACACTGGTGCGGCAGCTGCCC
The DNA here is from genome assembly GCF_044759445.1 of Streptomyces sp. NPDC101118. Lineage (NCBI taxonomy): Bacteria > Bacillati > Actinomycetota > Actinomycetes > Kitasatosporales > Streptomycetaceae > Streptomyces > Streptomyces sp. NPDC101118. The sequence goes on from NZ_JBIVZG010000008.1 coordinate 83,756, forward strand.
GCCTCGGCGGTGCTCGGCGTGGAGGCCCCGCTGTGGTCGGAGACGATCGACAACAGCGACGAGATCGAGTACCTGGCCTTCCCGAGGCTGCCCGGCATCGCGGAGATCGGCTGGTCCCCGGCGGCCACGCACGACTGGAGCACCTACCGGACGCGGCTGGCGGCCCAGGGGCCCCGGTGGGACGCGATGGGGATCGACTACTACCGGTCGCCGCTGGTCCCCTGGCCCGCGGGGTAGGGTGCCGAGGCGTTTTCGATCTTCTTCAGAGAGGCCGGGCGGACCATGGCGGTCGACGAGCTGGACACCCGGATCCTGCGGCTGCTCATCGAGCAGCCGCGGACCAGCGTGCGCGAGTACGCACGGATCCTGGGGATCGCCCGGGGCACGCTCCAGGCGCGGCTCGACCGGCTGGAGCGGACCGGGGTCGTCACCGGCACCGGCCCGGTCCTCTCCCCCGCGGCGCTCGGGCACCCGGTGCTGGCCTTCGTACACATCGAGGTCACGCAGGGGCACCTGGACGAGGTGGGCGACGCGCTGGCCGCCGTACCCGAGATCATCGAGGCGCACTCGATCACCGGCGGGGGCGACCTCCTGACCCGGGTGGCGGCCCGGGACAACGCCCACCTGGAGGACGTGATCCAGCGCCTGATCAGGCTCCCCGGGGTGGTGCGGACCCGGACGGAGGTGGCGCTGCGGGAGCGGGTGCCGCACCGGCTGCTGCCGCTGGTGGAGTCCGTGGGCCGGGCAGCCCGCAAACCCTGACATCCTTGAGGGGACAGGACAGAACCGGCAGGACGGGCGCAGCGGATGATTTCCGTCATATTCGATCTCGACGGCACCCTCGTGGACAGCGAGCCGAACTACTACGAGTCGGGTCGCCGGACGCTGGCACGGCACGGGGTCGAGGGGTTCACCTGGGAGGAGCACGCGGCCTTCATCGGGATCGGGACCCGGGAGACCCTGGAGGTCCTCCGGGCGCGGTACGGGCTCTCCGTGCCGGTGGACCGGCTGCTGGCCGAGCAGAACGCCGCCTACCTGGAGCTGGCGCGCGCGGCCACCGAGGCCTATCCGGAGATGCGGAAGTTCGTCGAGCGGCTGCAGGCGGAGGGTGTGCCGATGGCGGTGGCCTCCGGGTCGTCACGGGAGGCCATCGAGGCCGTGCTGGCCGGGACGGGGCTGGCGCCGCTGCTGCCGGTGGCGGTCTCCGCCGAGGAGGTCGGGCGGGGCAAGCCGGAGCCGGACGTGTTCCTGGAGGCGGCCCGGCGGCTGGGCGCGGCACCGGGCGACTGCGTGGTGGTGGAGGACGCGGCTCCGGGCGCGCGGGCGGCCCACGCGGCCGGCATGGGGTGCGTGGTGGTCCCGTACGTGGCCGGGACGGCCGGCGACCCGGCGTTCGCCACGGCGGGGCTGCTGTTCCCGGGAGGCCAGGCGGAGTTCACGGCGGAGGCGGCGTACGCGTGGCTGCGGGAGCAGGGGGCGGCGCGGGGGTGACCCCGGCGCGGGGCTCGGAACGGGGGTGACCCAGGCGCGGGGCGGGGGTGACCCCGGCGCGGGGCGGGGGTGACCCCGCCCGGGGGCGCGGCGCGGGGCGCTTGCCGGTGCGCCGCGCCGCGCCCCCGCCTGCCGGGACTTACGGTTCCACCGCATCCGGTGCTGCCGCCCCGGGCGCCGGCGCCCCCGCTTCCACCGCCTCCGTGCCGTACGTGCGGGCCGAGGCGTCGACCTGGGCGAGGCGGCGCAGGGAGGCCAGCAGCGAGTCGCCCAGGACGGTGCCGACCACCACCCGTTCCACGAGGTCCTCGCGCTCGACGCGCCGGGCGACGTAGGCCAGGTCGGCCGCCGCGACGCCCTCGGCCGCGGCCGCCAGGTCGTCGAGCCAGTCCAGGTAGTCCTCGTGACCCACGGCCATGAACGAGGCGACGGTCGCCGTGAGCGCCTCGGTCCAGCGGTGTTCCGGCGGCACCTGCCAGCCGCGCCGCGCGATGAGGTCGCGTACCACCTCGCGGGCCTCGTCCAGGTGGTCCCGGCCGGGCCCCTCGGCGACCACGGGGGCGACGGTCCTGGCCACGTCGCCGAGCATCTCGTGCACCGGGCGCCCGCTGTCCGCCACGGCGTCGACCACCTGCCGGACCGCGGCCACCGACAGTCCCCCGACCTCGATCAGGGCGCGGATCAGACGCAGCCGGCGCACGTGCGCCTCGCCGTACCGGGCCTGGTTGGGGCTGGTCAGCTCGCCCGGGGGCAGCACCCCCTCCCGTACGTAGAACTTGATCGTCGGTACGGGGATGCCCGTGGTCCGGCTGAGTTCACCGATGCGCAACGCGCCGTCTCCCTCGAAATCGCTTGCACTGTCCGACCCCATCATAGATAGTGGCGCTATCAGATAGCGGCCAGTGCCACTATCCATAATTTCACCGGGGGAACTGGGGGAACCGCTATGCCTCGCTTGGCCGGATGGCACCGTCCGCTGCTCTTCTTCACCGCCGCGATGGGCGTGCTCGCCGTGGTCTGCGCCGTCGGACTCGTGGCCGACGACCGGGTGCTCGTGGGCGCCCCGATCTGGCACAAGCCGCTGAAGTTCTCGATCTCGTTCGTGCTCTACGGGCTGACCCTCGCCTGGATGCACTCGCTGCTCACCCGCGGCCGGCGGACGAGCTGGTGGGCCGGCACGGTCATCGTGGCCGCCGGCGTCGTCGAGATGGCGGTCATCGTGGGGCAGGTGGTGCGCGGCAAGCGCAGCCACTTCAACCAGGAGACCGCGTTCGACTCGATGCTGTTCCAGATCATGGGCAGCACGATCGTGGTGCTGTGGCTCGCCGCGCTGCTGCTCGCGGTCCTGCTGTTCCGCCAGCCGCTCGCCGACCGGGCCACCGCCTGGGCGATCCGGCTCGGCTCGGTCGTCGGGCTGGCCGGGCTCGCGGTCGGCTTCCTGATGGTGCGGCCGACGCCGGAGCAGCTGGCCGTGGCGGACAGCCCGGCCATCGGGGCGCACAGCGTGGGCGTGCCCGACGGCGGCCCCCACCTGCCCGTCACCGGCTGGGCCGCCACCGGCGGCGACCTGCGGGTGGCCCACTTCGTCGGCATGCACGCCCTCCAGGCCCTGCCGCTGCTCGCCCTGGTCCTGGTGTACGCCGCCACGCGCGTCCCGCGGCTGCGCGACGCCACGGTCCGGCTGCGGCTGGTGTGGGTCGGTGCGTCCGGCTGGACCGGGCTGTTCGCCCTGGTCACCTGGCAGGCGCTGCGGGGGCAGGCGCTGACCCGGCCGGACGGGCTCACGCTGGCCGCGGCCGGTGTGCTGGTCGCGGCCGTGGCGGCCGGAATCGTCGTCACGCTTACGCGGTCGGCGAAGCCGTCTCGCGTGTCGGCGCCGGAGGTGGTGGGCTGACGCCATGGAGATCCTGATTCTGGGTGGTACCGCCTGGCTGGGGCGGGAGTTGGCGCAGCAGGCGGTGGCCGCGGGGCACCGGGTCGTCTGCCTGGCCCGCGGGGAGAGCGGTCCGGTGGCGGAGGGCGCCGAGCTGGTCACCGCGGACCGGAGCGCCCCGGGCGCCTACGAGGCGCTGGTGGAGCGGGAGTTCGACGCGGTCTTCGAGGTGTCCTGGCAGCCGGGGTTCGTCCGGGAGGCGCTGGACGCGCTCGCCGGCCGGGCCCGGCACTGGACGTACGTCTCGTCGGTGAGCGCGTACGCCGACCACGGGCGGGTCGGCGCCGACGAGTCCACCCCGCTGCTCCCGGCCGCGGTACGGGCGGAGGCGGACCGCGAGGAGTACGGCGGGGCCAAGGTCGCCTGCGAGGAACTGAGCGCGGCCGCGGCCGGGGACCGGCTGCTGGTCGCCCGGGCCGGGCTGATCGGCGGCCCGGGCGACCACAGCGGACGCTCCGGCTACTGGGTGGGGCGCGCGGCGCGGGACCCCGAGGGTCCGCTGCTGGTGCCGGCCGTGCGGGACGTGCCGACGCAGGTGGTCGACGTACGGGACCTGGCGGCCTGGCTGCTGGCCTCGGCGGCGGCCGGGCGCACCGGGACCTTCGACGCGGTGGGGCCGGTGCTGTCCTTCGAGGAATGGCTGGCGCTCAGCCGGGAGGTGGGCGGCCACACGGGCCCACTGGTCGCGGCGGACCGGGACTGGCTGGTGGAGCGGGGCGTCGGGTGGTTCATGGGTGAGGAGTCCCTCGCCATGTGGGCGGCCGAGCCGGGCTGGGAGGGCTGGGCGGCCCGCACCGGCGCGGCGGCACGGGCCGCGGGGCTGACGCACCGCCCCCGGTCCGAACTGCTGGCGGACACCCTGGCGTGGGAACGCGCCGAGGGCCTCGCGCGCCCGCGCCGCGCGGGCCTCTCCCCGGGCCGCGAACGCGAACTCCTGGCGGAGCTGCGGTAGCTCGGGGTGGCTCCGGACGTGCGCGGGGCGTGGCCGTGGCTGCGGCCGCGGGGAAGGTGCGGCGCCCCCGGGTCGTCGCGGGGCGGCCATCGGTCTGCGCGGCCGCGGCCGCCCGGCGTGCTTGCTCCCCGGCGGCCCGCCGGGGAGGATCACGGGATGTCCAGCGACCGGCTCATGCGCATCCACAGCCCCGAGTTCCAGGCCATGGCCGACCGGGTCCTGCAGGTCACCGCGCTCACCTCGCGCCTGAACGTGCTGCCCTTCGAGGACGAGGCGGGGAAGGCGGAGCTGTTCGAGCAGATCCTGGGCAAGCCGCTGCCGCCGAGGGTCACGATCTACCCGCCCTTCTACACCGACCACGGCCTCAACCTCGACCTGGCCGAGCGGGTGTTCATCAACCAGAACTGCACGTTCCTGGACTACGCGGGCATCCGGCTCGGCGAGCGCGTGATGATCGGCCCGAAGGTCACGTTCATCACGAGCGGCCACCCGGTCGACCCCGGGGAGCGGCGCGTGTACCTCACGGGGGCGCCCATCGACGTCGCGGAGAACGTGTGGATCGGCGCCGGTGCCACGATCCTGCCGGGCGTCAGCATCGGCCGTGACGCGGTGGTCGCCGCCGGCGCGGTGGTGGCCGACGACGTTCCCCCGGCCACCCTGGTCACCGGCGGCAAGGCCACGGTGCAGCGCAGCTGGTGACGCCCCGGGAAGGCGCCGCCGGTCCCGCCGGCGGCGCCCTCTCGACGGCCCTGAGCCGCCCTGCCGGGCGGGGAGGGCTTCGCGGACCTCGGGGGGTCGACCGGCGGCACCGCGCCGAGGGCGCGGAAGTCGAGGGTGATCCTGACCGTGGTCGTCTCCACGTCGCGCGTGCGGGGACGGGCGTCCCGAAGCCGATCCGGTGGCCGGAGACGGTCAGGTCGAAATCTGCAGAACCGGCGGCGGCCAGGGCGCGGTCCGCCGCGGCCTGCAGGGCCTCCCCCGGCGGTCTGGCCTCCAGTCGCCGCAACCGGGTGTCGGCCTCGACCTCCGCCGGCCGTGACGAGCCCGAGGAGCAGTGCCGGCCGTGCCCCGGCGTTGTGGTGCCACGCCCTCTTCCCCATCGGGCCTTCCCCCGCACTCACAGCGCCACGACCGGGTCCTGCACCCTAGTTGAGAACGGTCCTCGCGCCCTCGGGCAGGGTGATCCGCTCCACGCTGCCGAAGGACCGGAAGTCGAGCGTGACCAGGGCGCCGGCCAGCCGCGTGTGGAGCCGGACCAGGCGTCCGCGCTCGTCGAGCCAGGCGTCGAGGTGGGCCACGTGCACGCCGTTGCCGACGGGGATCGTCTGGACACGGCCGTTCATGCCGGGGAACGTGCGCTGCTGGATCTCGTCGACGGCCGTGACGGCCACCGTCGAGCGGTAGTGCGTGGTGGGCCAGCCCCGGACGGACTCCGGTCCCACCTTCTTGGCCTTCCCCTCCGCGCGGAGCGCGTTGAGGTACCACGGCAGCACGACCAGCTGCTTCTGGTCGTGCGACTCCACCTCGGGGTTCCACTCGCCCCCGTAGCCCGCCTGGCCGTCCGTGGAGCCCGGCGGCCCGCCCGGACCACGCCGTTGACGAGCCAGCGCGACATGGACGGGACCTCCGCTGTGATCCGGTTCCCGGACCCTAGTCGACCGGAAGCCGGCGCTTGCGGCGGGGGCGGCCGTGGTTGCGGCCGCGGCGGAAGCGGAAGCGGCCGGACGCGAGAGCGGCGGCGGTCTCCGGATGGCGGGCCTCCAGCTCCACGAGGGCCGGGTGCGGACCCTCCGCCTGCAGGCGCTCGGCGACCCGGTCGCGCCCCTCGTTCCTCCTGCGGAGCCGGTCGTCCCTGTCGAGCCAGACGAACTGGGCGGCCAGGGCCACTGCGGTGACGGCGGCCGCGACCCACTCCACCGTCCCCCTCGGCACCCGGTCGAGCAGCACGACGACCCCCAGCACCATCTGCATGGCCAGGACTGCCACGCCGAGTACGACCAGGCAGCAGGATCCGCGCTCCGGCCCGGGTTCCGGGAAGCGGGCCCGGCACGCGGCGAGGAACTCGTCGCGTGCCGGGCCGAAGTCCGGGTCGTTGGCGAGTACGTTGCCGAGCGGGGCGGGGGCGGTGCGGCGGCGCAGTGCGGCGAGCAGCGCGTCCGGTAGCGGGTGCCCGGCGCCGCGGGCCGGGTCCGCCCCGGCGGGGGTGACGGCGATGTTGCCGCGGCGGGTGACGGTCGCCAGCCCGTCCAGGAACAGCCGCGCGGCGGCGGCCTGGACGTCGTCCTCGGGCCACCACCTGTCGTGCACCGCGTGGTACGGGTCCACTGCGAGCGCGGCCCACCGCTCCGTCAGCCGCTGGTCCCGGCGGCGGTGCCTCGCGAGCCGGGCGTGCAGCAGCACGGCGACGGCCAGCAGGAAGAGGGCGAAGACGAGGCGGGTCATCGGACGAGCGTACGACCGGTCGGTGACAGCGCTGCGGGTGGGCCGAGCCAACTGGTTTGCCTGTCGGGTGGGTTGGGGCGGCCGAGGTGTCCGGGGCCGGGGTCGAGGCGAGCCGGGCGTCGTGCGGTTCGGCGGCGCTCGTACCGCCCGGCACCCGCCCGTACCGCCCGGCGGCCCCGGGCCCCCCGGCCCCGGCCCCGGCCCCCTGAACTGCCGCAGCCGACTGCCGGTCGGGGCACCGGGACGGACGTACGGTGCTCGGGTCACGGCGGGGCGGGCCCTGGGCGGCCTCCCCCGCACCCCTCGCATCCGGAAGAGGACCGATGAATCAGAAGCGACTGGCGGCCGGAGGGGCCGCGGCCGTCCTTGCGGCCGGTCTGGCCCTCACGGTGGTCGGCGCGGCCAACGCCGAACCCGCCGCGCGCCCCGAGCGCATCACGTCCGTGCAGCAGCTGCACGAGAGCCTCCGGCAGGCGGTCGAGCAGGAGCGGCCCCAGGCCCTGGCCGGCACCATCGGCGGCACCACGGGCCGCCTGGAGAACGTCACCGACACGCCCGCCGACAGCTGACATGGAGGTGCGCACCGTGGCAACCGACGAAGCGGCACCGACCTGGTGCCCAAGCGGCGCGGCGCACGCGCCCGAGTCCGTCGTCCTCGGCGTGCGGTCGGGACACGACGGCCAGGTGACCTACCTCGCCGACCCGGTGCCGGCGGCCGAGGTGCTGCCCTCGGTGCCCGAGGGCATCGAGCCGCGGCGCGTCCTGCGGTTCGCCTCGCACTGCGTCTCCAACTGCGTGAACCGGCGCGGCGACGACTGCACCCTGATCGAGCGGGTGCTGACGCTGCCGGTGCGGGAGGAGACGCGTGCGGTGCCGCGGTGCCACCTCCGTACGCAGTGCCAGTGGTGGCGGCAGGAGGGCGTCGACGCCTGCCACCGCTGCCCGGCCGTGGCGACGAAGAACTACACGGACGACGAACTGGCCACCCTCGTCGCGGACCCGAGCACGACGCCGGAACAGCTGGCGGAGTGGATCGCGGCCGCGCGCTGACCCGTACCACCGACCCCGAGGAGGGGCCCATGAAGCACACCCGGCTCACGGCGCGCGGCGCGGCCGCGGCCATCGCCGCCGGTCTCGCGCTGACCGCGCTCGGTGCCACCACCGCCGCCGCGGCGCCGAAGGCGACCCGCATCACGTCCGCGGAGCAGCTGCACAGCAGCCTCCGGCAGGCCATCGCGCTGGAACTCCCCCGGACGGGCGGCACGCTCAACACCGACCCCATCGGGAAGGAAGTGAACGCCTGACGGCCGACAGCCGACAGCCGGCGAGCGGCGGTCCCCGGTCCTGTCCCGGTCCGGGTCCCGCCGCCCGCGTCGCGGTCAGCCGCCGCCCAGCAGGGCGGTGATCGCCCCCGCGAAGGCCCCGGCGGCAGCCTGCAGGGCGGTGCCCGCGGCCAGCGCCGAGAGGGCCCCGGCGAGGTTGCGCAACGGGCCCGGCTGGGCATCCGGTACGGAGAGCTGCTCGCCCGCCTCGTCGGCGAGGGCCCGCAGCGCCGCCGCGTTGGGCAGGTCCGCGCCCTGTGCGTCCAGGGCGGCGCGGAACTCCGCGAGCCGCTCCCGCACCTCCGCCGGCGTGACGGTGCCGGGCACGGGGCCGGCGTACTGGGCGACGTGGGTGACGTCGCGCCCCACCACGTTCTGCACGGGCCCGGAGTTGTGCCCGCCGATGCTCACTCCCGCGCCGTGCGGTGCGGGCGGCGGACCTCCTGGCTCCCCCGCGGGGCGGCGTCCGGTCACGGGGTCCTCCTCGTGGGGTGGCGGGTCAACGGCTCCTCCTCGTGGGACGGCGGGTCAACGGCTCCTCCTCGTACGTCCGGTGCACGTCCTCATTGCTGGCTGACGCCGGCGGCGGCCTGGCCCGCGGCGACGGCCTGGATCGGCGCGGTGTTGTCCCCGAACACCTGGATGGCGTTGATCACGGTGGCCACCTGCTTCTCGTAGAGCGTCGTGTCGACCCCGCGCTCCTTGAGGAACTCGGCGACCGTCCGAAACGCGCAGGTCTCCATCAGGACCACGTGCCGGGTCGCGTCGTCGCTCTGGTGCATGTCGAGGATCTCCTCGAACGAGTACCGGTCGCGCAGGCTGACCGGGTCCTTCTCCTCCCGTCGCCGCGAACGCGGCCCCTTGCCCGCCGCCCGCCGCCACAGGGCTCCGGTACGGGCCGCCGCGTCCAGCACGGCCTGGGCGGCGAGCCAGCCCGCCAGCCTCGGGCCGCGCAGCCGCAGCGGGTTGGCCAGCACCAGGAACTCGTTGTAGAGCGGGGTCATCACGTGGGGCCTGAGGGTGAGCCGCAGGTCGCCCGCCTCCAGCGCGCAGTGCACGAAGGCCGTCACGACCACCTGTCCCGACCAGCTCACGGTCTGCGCGCGGAGGTAGATCCGCTCGGGGTGGCTGGTCGGTGAACGGCGTCCCTGGCCGCGGGGGTCGGGCACCCCGCGCTCGGGCTTGCGGATGTGCAGCAGCCAGAGCGGGGCCTGGAGCGCGACCACCCGGTCCATGGTGAAGCCGGGCAGCGGGTCGGTGATCTCCGCTTCGCCGCGGCCGAGTTGGCGCAGCGACTCCCCCAGGTGGCCCAGCAGCTCCTCCTCGGTGAAGGGCGTGACCTGCGCGCCCTTCTCCTTGGGACGCAGCGGGATCGCGAAGTGCGCGGCGTGCCAGGTCTCGCGCCCGGCGCCGATGAAACGCTGGGTGGCCTCGTCGTACGGCAGCCAGGCGTCGTCCGCCTCGGCGAGCCGGGCGATCTTCCGGGCGGCCAGGACGCCGGCCCAGGGCCGGGGCACCGGGGTGCCGCGCCCGTGCTGGAGGGCGGCCAGGGAGCGGAGCACCACCAGCCGGTCGACGAGGCAGACGGCGGTCATCGCCCCGAGGTACGCGAGGGGCAGCCAGATCATCCAGCCGACGGTGCCGGGCCGCGCGCCGGCCGTGTCGTTGGCGGCCAGGATCCAGGGCACCACCAGCACGGCGAGCGGGAAGAAGCCGACCCCGCGCGTGGTCCAGGCGAGCCCGAGGCTGAGCAGGACGGCCCCGCCCCAGAGGACGGCCGCTTCGGGGCGCAGCCAGGCCAGGAACAGCAGGGCCAGCAGGACGGCCGCGCGCCGCAGGCGGCGCAGCCGCCGCGCCCGGACGCTGTGGGCGACCACGGCGGGCAGGTCGAAGCCGTAGGAGGGCACGGCCCTGACCGGCCCGTGCAGGACGTGGTCGACGACCCACTGGGCCACCGACTCGCCCAGCGGCGGGCAGTCGTCGCTGCCCTCCAGGAGGATGCGCCGGCGGTGGCTGCGCCGCGGTCTGCGCTCCTGGGCCCCGCGTCCGCGCGCCTTCCGCCAGGCGCGCTTGAGGTCGCCGATGCGGTTCGGGCGGGCGTACACCGACTGGCAGAGCAGGCGGGTGACGTCGGACGCCTCGGGATCGGGCGCCTCGGGATCGGGCGGCCCGGCTGCCGGGCCGGCGGGCTCCGGGGCTCCGGTGGCGAGGGCCGGAGGTCCGTCGGCCGCCTGCTGCGCCGGCAGGTCCGGTGCTCCGGACGGCAGGTCCGCCGGTCCGGGCGACGCCTCCGGCGGTCCGGGCGACGCCTCCGGTCCGGGCGACGCCTCCGGCGGTCCGGGCGGCACCTCCTGGGCCGTTGCGGCCGGCGGCTCCGCCGCATCGACCGGCGCCACAACTCCGCTGCCAGATGCTTCAGTTGTAGCCGCGTACGGCTCAACTGACCTTGTCACATGTTCCGTTGCGCCCGTAGGCAGCTGTTCCTGTGCCATGGCTCCCCCCGTTCGGCCGTGGCGGGCCATTTTCACGGGGAACGCCACCGCACGCCAGGGGGGAACCGGTCAACCGGCCGCGATGACCAGAAGCGTGCGGGCCGCCCCCTCCGAGGCGAGGCGGCAGCGGTGCGGCACGTCACCGCGGTGGTGGGCGCTCTGGCCGGCCCCCAGCGTCAGCGGCTCCTCGCCCTCGACCTCCAGCACGACTGCACCCTCCAGCACGTACAGGAAGTCCTCGCCCGGGTGCTCGAACCAGCCGCGCTCACCCTGCCCCGGCTCGAAGTGGTGCTCGTACGCCTCCATCAGCCCGCTGCGCCCGCCGGGGATCAGGACGCGCGCCACCTGGCCGGCGGCCTCCGCCACCCGGATCACCTGCGGGTCGGACTCGTGGCTCACCGCGCCCGGGCGCGCCGGGGGGCGCAGGAACGTGCCGGGCGCCACGTCCAGGGCCTCGGCGATCCGGTAGATCGAGCTGAGGCTCGGGCTGGTGAGGCCGCGTTCGAGCTGGCTGAGGAAGGGCTGCGAGAGGCCGGACCGGGTGGCGAGCTCCGCCATCGCGACACCGCGCCTCTTGCGGCAGTCGCGGATCACCTGGCCCACCACGAGGGCTTCGGGCGTGGGTTCGGGTCGGGACACGCAGGTGAACGTACCCCATCGGGCCGGAGGCGCCATCGGCGACGATCACCGGCCCGGCAGGTTTCGTACTGCCGCAACACTCCCTTCATAAGTCTCGTCAATTATTGATCCTGCTTATAGCTGCCGATGAGCGCCGATGAGGAGTGCCACCCGTGTCCGTCCCCGATCTCCGCCGCCTGCTGCCCCCGCTGGGGGCCGCCGCGGCCGTCCTGGCCCTGTGGTCGGCCCTGGCCTGGTCCGGGGCCGTGGCGCCGGGGCTGCTGCCCGGCCCGGCCGAAACGTTCCGCGCACTGGCCGGGTCCGCCCGCAGCGGCACGCTGGCCGAGGACCTGTCCGCGAGCCTGGCGCGTGCCGGGCAGGGCTTCGCGCTCGGGGCCGCCGCGGGCAGCGTGCTCGGGTTCGCCACCGGGTACCTGCCGCGCCTGTCGGCCCTCGTCACACCCCTGGTGTCCTTCCTCCGCCCGATCCCCGCGATCGCGCTCGTGCCGCTGGCCACCGCGTGGTTCGGGATCGGCGAGGACGCGAAGCGGCTGCTCATCGCGTACGCCGTGCTGCTGGCGGTCTGGCTGTACGTGCACGACGGCGTCTCCCGCGTGCCGGTCAGCCACCTGCGGGCGGCGCGCTCGCTCGGGGCTCCGCTGCACCGCCGGTTCGCCGAGGTGCTGCTGCCCGCGGCGGCGCCCTCACTGCTGGCCGCGCTGCGCTACGGGGCGTCGGTGGCGCTGCTCGCGCTGGTGGCGGCCGAACTGGGCGGGGCCGAGAGCGGGCTGGCGTACCGGCTGCAGGTGGACGGCCAGTTCCTGCGGGTGGACCGGGTGTTCGCCGGTCTGCTGGTCCTCGGGCTGGTGGGCGTCGCGGTGGACCTGGTCCTCGCGGCGGCCGGCCGCCGGATCGTCCGCTGGGAGGCGTCGTGAGCCTCGGGGTCCGGCTGGAGGGCGTGTCCGTCGGCTTCGGCCGGGGCGGGCGCGGGGCGCCGGTGGTGGCGGGGGTGGACGCCGAGTTCGCCGCGGGGTCGTTCACCGCCCTGCTCGGGCCCAGCGGCTGCGGGAAGTCCACGCTGCTGAACGCGGTGGCGGGGTTCGTGCGGCCCACCGCGGGCGGGATCACCGTCGGCGGGGCACCCGTCACCGGGCCGGGCCCGGACCGGGGCGTGGTCTTCCAGCAGTACGCGCTGTTCCCGTGGCTGAGCGCCCGCGGGAACGTCGAGTTCGCCCTCAAACGCCTTGGGCTGACCCGCTCCGAGCGGCGGCGCCGGGCCCTCGAAGCGCTGGCCGAGGTCGGGCTGGCCGAGGGCGCGGAGAAGCGGCCGGGCGAGCTGTCCGGCGGCATGCAGCAGCGGGTCGCGCTGGCCCGGGCGCTCGCCGCCGAGCCCGAAGTGCTGCTGATGGACGAGCCGTTCGGGGCGCTCGACCCGCTGACCCGGGGCCGGATGCAGGGTCTGCTGGCGGACCTCTGGCGGCGGGCCGGCACCACGGTGCTGTTCGTCACGCACGACCTCGACGAAGCCCTCGCCCTGGCCCAGCGGGTGCTGGTGCTGGGCGGCTCCCCTGGTCGCGTCCTCGCCGACCACGAGGTGCCGCCGGGCGGCCCGGACGCCGGACTGCGCGCCCGCGTGGCGGCGCACCTGGGCGCCTGACCGCACCCGCGGAGCGCCGTCCCCGACGGGCCCCGTCACACCCCCACTTCCCCCCCTACTCCCCAAGGAGATCCTCGTGTTCAGACCCCGCGCCCTGGTCGGGCTGCTGACCGCCGTACTGCTCGCCCCCCTCACCGCCGCCTGCTCCGACGCCGGTTCGGGCGGGGCCGGCGGACCCGCCGTGACCGTGGCGGCCAGTGACCACCTCGGCGGCGCTCCCGTGTACGTCGCCCAGGAGCGCAACCACTGGGCCGCCGAGGGTGTGCGGGCCGACGTACGGACGCTCCCGACCGGGCGGGACGCGCTGAACGCCGTGCTGGGCGGCCAGGCCGCGTACGGCGTGGTCGGCGACCTGCCCGCCGTCACCGCGGCCCTCGGCGGCCGGGACGTCCGGGTCGTGGCCGAGCTGTCCACGTTCACCGACTGGCGGCTGCTCACCCGCACCGACCGGGGAGTCACCGGCTTCGACCGGCTGCGCGGCAAGCGGATCGGCGTACCCCGCGGCACCAACGTCGAGTACGCGCTCTCCCGCATGCTCACCGCCGGACGGCTCACGGCCGCCGACGTCACGCTCGTGAACCTCGCTCCGAACCAGGTGCCCGCCGCCCTGGCCCGCGGGGACGTCGACGCCGGGGTCACCTTCCCGAGCTTCTACGACGCCACGCGCACCGCCCTCGGCGCCCGCCACGCCGAGCTCCGCTTCACCGGCTACACCGCCCGCACGCTCCTGGTGTCCGGCCCCGGCGCCGAGGCCGGCCGGACCACGGCCCTGCTGCGCGCCCTGCTGCGGGCGCAGCAGGAGCTGGCCGCGGACCCGGCGGGCGCGCGGAACGCCGTACTCGCCCAGTCCAAGGGGGCGCTGCAGCCCGCGTACGCCGCCGCGTTCCAGCCCCGCTATGCCTACCGGGCCTCGCTCTCGCCCGCCCTGCTGCGGCAGCTGCACGAGGAGGGCGTCTGGGCCAAGTCCGCGCAGGGGCTGCCCGGGTCCGCCGACGAGGCCGCACTGCGGAAGGTGCTGGACCCGGCACCGCTGAGGGCCGCCGACCCGGCCGCCGTCACCCTCCCCTGAACCCCCACCGCCCCATCCGTCCGACCAGTTCCCTGAAGGAGCCCCACCCGTGACCGTCGACCAGAACACCCTCCGCCGCCGCGGCCTCGGCCTGCGCGCGCACGACCCGGCCCGCAGCTACGGCGGGTACACCCTCTACACGCCCATCGCCGGCCCCGGGGAGGTGCACCTGGTCGACATCGAGGGCCGCACCGCCCACACCTGGCGGCTCCCCCACCCGCCCGGCCGCCACGGCCGGCTGCTGCCGAACGGCAACCTCTTCTACCAGGGCAAGGACACCTCGGGCCCGAGCCTCTTCCCGATCTGGGACGTCTACCACGGCGGCATCCTCCAGGAGGTGGCGCCCGACGGCACCGTGCTGCGCGAGGTCCGCCACCCGTACCACCACCACGACGCGTCGGTGCTGCGCAACGGCAACCTGCTGATCCTCGCCGTCGAGCCCCTCTCCCCCGCCGACGCCGCCCGCATCCGCGGCGGCATCCCGGGGTCCACGGCTCCGGACGGGCGGATCTGGGGCGACGTGGTGTACGAGCTGACCTGGGACGGCGAGGTCGTCTGGCGCTGGGCGGCGATCGAGCACCTGGACCCCGAGCAGACCCCGCTCAACCCGCACTTCGCCCGCGAGCACTGGCCCATGGCCAACACCGTCAACGAACTCGCGGACGGCGGGGTGGTGGTCGGCTTCCGCAGCGCCTCCACGACGGTGGCCGTCGACCGCGCCGACGGCTCCGTGCGCTGGCGCATCGGCCCGGACGTCCTCGCCCAGCAGCACTATCCGCACGAGCTGGCCGGCGGGAACGTCCTGGTCTTCGACAACGGCACGTACCGCGACACCACCTCGGTGCCCTACTCCCGGGTCCTGGAGCTCGACCCGGTCAGCGGGGCGGAGGTCTGGTCGTACGAGGACAACCCGCCGCAGAACTTCTACAGCCCCTACATGTCCAGCGCGCAGCGGCTGGCGAACGGCAACACCTTCGTCGCGGAGGGCTCCTTCGGCCGGCTCTTCGAGGTGACGCCCGACGGGGACGTGGTCTGGGAGTTCGTGGTCCCCGAGTTCGGCGCCTTCGGGCAGGGCGTGGGCCTGGAGTCCTCGCGCGGCGCCCAGAACGCCGTCTTCCGCGCCTACCGCTACGCGGCCGAGGAGATCCCCTGGCTCTGATTCCGGCGGCGCACGGAGAGCACCAGCCCGCCGGCGGTCACCACCCAGAAGCCGAGGGCGATCCACAGCAGCACCCGGCCGGTGCTCTCCAGCCAGTCCACCCCGGTGGCCGCGGCCGTGGACAGGCAGGCCACCGAGGTCATCCCGAGGGGGAAGACGGTGGACCAGCGGCGGATGTCGTAGGCGGGGCGCGGCCAGCGGGCCTCGGCGAACAGCAGCACCACGTACCAGGCCAGGTCGAGTCCCATCAGGACCAGGGTGGCGGTGCGCAGCACGTCGTGGGCGGTGCCGGTCCAGACGGGCGAGGCGGTCAGCTTCGAGCCCGCGAGCGCCGAGATGGCGAGCGCGCCGCCGGCCACCCACTGGTCGCCGAGGCCCTCGCGGACCTGCCGGAAGTCGAAGCGTGCCAGCGCCTCGCCGTAGAGGACCAGGCCGAGGAGGAAGCAGGCGAGGGCGGCCCGGGCGAGCCATTCCCCGTGCCCGGCGAGGGAGAGGGTGCCGGCGAGCACGGCGAGGGCCTGGGTGGCCACGCAGGTGAGGAACGCGGCGCCGGGCATCCCGCGGTGCCAGTGCCTGACCACGGAGAGGAGGAGGAAGGGCCAGACCAGGGTGGCCAGGGCCAGCAGCCCGTACGCGAGGCCCGGCCAGTCGTGGAGGCTGGCGCGCACCCCCAGGACGGCGGTGGCGGCGACGGCGGTGAGCGCGGGCGGGGTGTCCGCCTCGGAACGCCATCTGCGCCGGTCCTCGAACAGCCGGGAGACGAACTCGCCCGCCAGCAGCACCCAGGCCAGGCCCGCGAGGGCGAAGGCGACCAGCGAGAGCGGCTCGTAGCCGGTGAGGTGCAGGCCGACGGAGATGATGCCGGTGGCCATGACGAAGGCTCCCGCGGCCGGCGGGAGGTCGGTCCACCAGGGCGGGGGCGGCTGCTGCTCACGTTCGCGCATCCTCCCAGCGGAACCCGGCGGGCGGCGTGCCGCCATCCGGGTGGTCCACCCGGGGCACCGGCGGGTCCGCGGGCGGCGGCCGGGCGGCGGGCGTACCTGCCTCCGGCAAACGCCGGATGGCGGGTTCCCGCTGCTCACGGGCCGGATCCGAGCCGCATCGGCCGGCCGTGGTTGACGCGCCGGGCCGGCAGCGGGGACGGTGACCGCCATGGGGATGGAACGCAGGGTCACGGCGGTGCTGGCGTGCCTGGTCCTGGGCGGGGGCCTGAGCGCCGCGGGAGCGCCCGGGGGCGGGCGGGGAGAGGTGCCCGCCGTGCCGCTCGACGCGCCGGTGGCGCACGGCCCGGACGCGTCGACGGGCCGGGTGGTGGCCGACTGCGGGCGCAACGGGGAGCGGCACTACAACGAGGACAACCTGGTCGTCTCGCCGGGCGTGCGGGCCGGCGCGCACCACACCCACGCCTACGTGGGCAACCTGTCCACCACCGCGGCGTCCACCGACGCGTCCCTGGCGGCGGCCGCGACCAGCTGCCGGGACGGGGACCGCTCCACGTACTACTGGCCGGTGCTGCGGCGTACGGACCTGCCGGGCCGGGAGGCGTACGAGCGGGCCGCCGGCCACCACGGCAACGCGGGCCGGATCCTGCGCGAGGCCGCCGTCACCGTGGAGTTCCGCGGCAACCCGGTGAGCAAGGTGGTGGCGATGCCGCGGTTCCTGCGCGGGATCACCGGCGACGCGGTGGCCCACACCGCCGCCGACGCCTCCCGGGTGCGGGCCGCCTGGGGCTGCGCCGGCCTGCCCGGGCTCGCCACGGTGCGGTACCCCCGCTGCCCCGGCGGCGACCGGATCACCCGCACCCTGGTCTTCCCCAGCTGCTGGAACGGGCTGGACACCGCGGCCCCCGACCACCGGGCCCACCTCACCTTCCCCGCGGGCAACGGGGCGTGCGCGCCGGGCACCTTCCCGGTGCCCGCCCTGCGTCTGTCGCTCGTGTACGAGCCCGTCCCGCCGGGGACGCCCCTCGCGCTGGACTCGTTCCCCGAGCAGCAGCACAGCCCGCGGACCGACCACGCCATGTTCGTGAACGTGATGGACCCGGCCGCGATGGAGCGGGTGGTGGACTGCATCAACTCGGGCCGCAGCTGCCGCGGGTCCCGGGATTCCTCCGGATCCGGGTGAACCGGAGGCGCTCCCCGCGCGTGTTCCGCACGTAACCGAGCGAGGGAGAAGGTGAGATGGCCGGACCACTGCGGCCCCGCGCGCGGCGGGGCTCCACCGACGAGGCGCTGATCAGGTCGCTGTACGAGGAGCACGGCAACGCGCTGCTGGCGTATGCGACGCGCCTGACGAACGACCGGGCCGCCGCCGAGGACGTGGTGCAGGAGACCTTCATCCGGGCGTGGCGGCACGCCGAGGCCATGGTCAACGGGAAGGGATCGGTCCGCGGCTGGCTGCTCACCGTCACCCGGAACATCGTCATCGACCGTACCCGGGCGCGGAACGTGCGGCCCCGGGAGGTGCCGGGCTCCCCGTCCACCCATCCGGTCGAGGACGACCACGCCGACTCGGTGGTCGACACGATGGCGGTGCTGGCGGCGATGGACCACCTCTCCCCGGAACACCGCGCCGTGCTGCAGGAGTTGTACTACCGGCAGCGCAGTGTCGCGGAGGCCGCCGATTCCCTCGGCATCCCGGCGGGCACCGTCAAGTCCCGTTCGCACTACGCCCTGCGCGCCCTGCGCGAGGCGTTCACGGCACAACACACACCCAGCAGGCCCACCCGTCGGCCCGCCGGACTCCAGGAGGTGGTGGCATGAACCGGCAGCAGTACCAGGACGGGCACGTGAACGAACAGCTCGGCCCGTACGTCCTCGGCGTGCTGGACGACGCGGAGGCCCGCGCGGTCGAGGAGCACCTGGCCTCCTGCGCGGGCTGCGCCGCCGAGGTCGTGGCCTTGCGGGAACTGGAGGAGGCGCTCGGCGAGGTGCCGCCCGAGGCCTTCCTGGAGGGGCCGCCCCCGGACGGGGACCTGCTGCTCCAGAAGACCCTGCGGCAGGTGCGGGGAGAGGTGGTGCGGGCCCGGCGGACGCGGTGGGCGCTGACCGGGATGGCCGCAGCGGCCTCCCTGGCGGCGGTGTTCTGGCTGGGCACGCAGGCCTCCGACGGGGCCCGGGACGTCGCCGTGCCCCCGACAGTTCCCACGGCGACCGCGCCGGTGCCGCCCGCGGGGACGCGGCTGGCGACGGCCACCGATCCCGGTACCGGGGCACGGATGACCGTACGGGTCGTGCCGGCCGTGAAGTGGGTCCGGGTCAACGCGGCCGTCACCGGGGTGCCGCCGGGCGAGCGGTGCCGGATCGTGGTCGTGGCGCGCGACGGTACGCGGACCACGGCGGGCGGCTGGGTGGTCGGTACGGCCGCCCACGGCGAGGGCAAGGGCGTGATGCTCGACGGCTCGGCCGCGACGGACCCGGCGGACGTGGTGGCGGTGGCCGTGGAGAACGAGGCGGGGAGGCGGTTCGTGACCGTGCCGCTGTGACCCGGCCCGTGAGCCCCGCGGCCTGCCGTCCGGTGTGCCCTCCGGTGTGGCGCTGAGAAAACTTCCCGGTCCGTTGAACCCCCTCCCGGAGGGCGGCGTGTGGTTGATGAGTGACCAGAACACAACGAACCACAGGATCACGGGAGTTCTCATGACGAACCGGCGCAAGCTCACCCTGGCCGTGGCCGCCTCGGCCCTGCTGATCGGCGGCGCGACGGCCTGCGGCACCGAGCGGACCACGCCCGTGGGAGCCGGTGCCCAGGCGCCGGCGAAGGCGGCCGGCGCCGCCGGCGGGTACGGGGACGGCGGGTACGGCGACGGGGGCTACGGCTCCGCGGGCGGCGGCGACGGCGCGGGGGCCGGTACGGCCTCCGGCCCGCTCGCCGTCCGGCAGGACGCCAAGCTCGGCACCCTGGTGGCCGACTCGGCCGGCTTCACCCTGTACCGCTTCGACAAGGACACGGCCTCCCCCTCGCGCTCCAACTGCGCGGGTGCCTGCGCCACCGCCTGGCCCCCGGTGCCCGCCGGCACCACCCTGCCGGGCGCGGTCCCGAAGGGGTCCGTGGGCTCCGTGGACCGGGCGGACGGCACGAAGCAGCTGACCATCGGCGGCTGGCCGGTCTACCGCTACGCCAAGGACACCGCGCCGGGGCAGACCAACGGGCAGGGTGTGGGCGGCACCTGGTTCGCCGTCACCCCGGAGGGCAAGAAGGCCGGCCAGGGCGGCGCCGGAGAGGGCGGGACCGCCGGTCAGGGCGGCGCGGAGGGCGGGGGCGCCGCCGCGCTGCCCGCCCTCTCCACGGTCGAGGACCAGAACCTCGGGGCCGTCCTGCGGGACGGGAAGGGCCGTACGCTCTACCGCTTCACCAAGGACACCGCCTGGCCCATGAAGTCCAACTGCCAGGGCGCCTGCCTGGAGAAGTGGAAGCCCGCCAAGCCCGTCGACGTCAACGACGTCAAGGGCGTGGACCCCAAGCTGCTGTCCGTCTACACCCGCTCCGACGGCGGCAAGCAGCTGGCGATCGACTGCTGGCCGCTGTACTGGTTCACCGGGGACACCGCGCCCGGCCAGGTCAACGGCCAGGGCGTCGGCGGCACCTGGTTCGCGGTCACGCCGCAGGGGAAGCTGGCGAAGTGACCGCCAGCCGGTTGGCGGGGCGGGCGAGTCCGTAGTGCTCCCGCAGCGTCCGGCCGGTGTACTCCGTACGGAACAGCCCACGGGCCTGGAGCAGGGGCACCACCTCGTCCACGAAGACCTCCAGGCCCCCGGGCAGGTAGGGCGGCATGATGTTGAAGCCGTCCGCCGCGCCCGCCCGGAACCACTCCTCGATCTCGTCGGCGATGCGCTCGGGGGTGCCCGCGACCACGCGGTGCCCCCGGCCGCCGCCGAGCCGCGCGATCAGCTCGCGCAGGGTGAGCCCGTCGCGCCGGGCCAGTTCGGCGACCAGGGTGAACCGGCTCTTGTTGCCGTTGATGTCCTTCTCCTCCGGCAGTTCGGGGAGCGGGCCGTCCAGCGGCAGGCCGGTGAGGTCGGTGCCCAGCATCCCGGACAGCTGCGCCAGCCCGTACTCGGGCACCTGGAGGTCGGTGAGCTCCTGCTCCAGGGCGCGCGCCTCGGCCTCCGTGGAGCCGATGACCGGGGCGATGCCGGGGAGGATCAGCAGCTGGTCGTCGGTCCTGCCGTACCGGGGCAGCCGGGCCCTGAGGTCCTTGGCGAAGGCCTGGGCGTCGGCCAGGGTCTGCTGGGCGGTGAAGACGGCCTCCGCGTACTGGGCGGCGAACTCCTTGCCGTCCTCGGAGGAGCCGGCCTGGACGAGCAGCG
The DNA here is from genome assembly GCF_044759445.1 of Streptomyces sp. NPDC101118. Classification (NCBI taxonomy): domain Bacteria; kingdom Bacillati; phylum Actinomycetota; class Actinomycetes; order Kitasatosporales; family Streptomycetaceae; genus Streptomyces; species Streptomyces sp. NPDC101118. The sequence continues at coordinate 104,197 of NZ_JBIVZG010000008.1, forward strand.
GGTGGCCCTGGGGCGGGCGGGGCACGTTGAGGGCCCCGTGGACGGAGAAGTGCTCGCCCTTGTGCCCGATGGCGCGGACCTTGTCGGTGTCGGCGTACACGCCCCGCTCCCGGTCGACGAGGATCGCGTCGTCCTCCCAGCTGTCCCACAGCTTGGTGGTCACGTCGACGAACTCCCGGGCCCTGGCGTAGCGGACGGCGTGGTCGAGGTGCTCCTCGCGGTTGAAGTTGCGGGCCTCGTCGACGGAACCGGAGGTGACGATGTTCCAGCCCGCCCGGCCGCCGCTGAGGTGGTCGAGCGAGGCGAACTTGCGGGCCGTGTGGTACGGCTCGTTGAAGGTGGTGGAGACCGTGGCGATCAAGCCGACGTGTTCGGTGACGGCGGCCAGGGCGGAGAGCAGCGTCAGGGGCTCGAAGCCGCCGAGCGCGTTGTGGCGGACCTTGCCCCACAGCGCGACCCCGTCGGCCAGGAAGACCGAGTCGAGCAGGCCGCGTTCGGCGGTGCGGGCCAGTTCCTGGAAGTAGCGCAGGTCGGTGACGCGTTCGGGCTGGGTGCGCGGGTGGCGCCAGGCGGCGTCGTGGTGTCCCGCGTTCATCAGGAAGGCGTTGAGGTGGAGCTGTCGGGGCATGCCGGCCGTCCTCGGTCGGTGGGTGGGGTGGAGGTGATGTGCGCGTGCACGGTGGTACGCGGGCCCGGTGCGCGGGCTCAGGCGGTGAGCGGGACGCGCCACGCGGTGAGGCGGCGCTCGATGGTGACCAGGACCTGGTTGAAGGCCAGGCCGATGGCGGAGATGGTGATGATCCCGGCGTACATCTGCGGGATGGCGAAGTTGAACTGCGAGGCGTTGACGAGGTAGCCGAGGCCGGCCTTGGCGCCGATCATCTCGGCGGCGACGAGCACCAGGATGGACACGGCCCCGGCCAGCCGTACGCCGGTGAACACGGCCGGCACGGAGGAGGGCAGGATCACCTTGGCGAACAGCTGGTGGGTGGGCAGGTCCATCGACCGGGCCAGCTTGACCAGGGTCGGGTCCGCGGTGCGCACGGCGCTGATGGTGTTCAGCAGCACGGGCCAGGTGCAGGCGTAGACGACGATGGAGATTTTCGAGGTCTCGCCGATGCCGAGGAGCAGCACGAAGACGGGCAGCAGGGCGAGCGCGGCCGTGTTGCGGAAGACCTCCAGCAGCGGATTGAGCAGGTCGGCGACCGGCCGGTACCAGCCGATGAGCAGGCCGAAGGGTACGGCGACCCCGACGGCGATGCCGAAGCCGGCCAGCGAACGGACCAGGCTGGCGCGGGTGTTCTCGGCGAGCTGTCCGTCGGCGGCCAGCCCCCACCAGGCCTGGGCGACCTCGCTGAAGGGCGGCAGGAAGGTCCGGTCGACCAGCCCCAGGCGCGGGGCGGTCTCCCAGACCACGAGCAGGGCGAGGACCGCGGCCGACTTCAGGGCGGCGTTCCGCAGGGTGGTGAGGACGCGGCGGGTGCGGGACGGGCGGCGGCGCTGCGCGGCGGCGGGCCGGGGCAGGGTCTCGGGCACGGTCCCGGCCGTGGCGGCCGGAGCCGGGTCCGGTTCCGTTTCCGTTGTCGTCCCGTCGGTGGTCTTGGCGGGGTTCAGGGTCTGGCTCATGCGGCCACTGCCTCCTTCTCCAGCTGCTGTGCTCGGGCGACCTCGTCGTGGAGCAGTTCCCAGATCCGCCGGCGGTGGGCGGCGAACTCCGGGCTGGAGCGCACGTCCTCGGTGGTGTCCCGGGAGCCGAAGGCGACCGGGACGACCTCCTTGACCCGGCCGGGCCGGGAGGTGAGGACCGCGACCCGCTGGCCGAGGTGGACGGCCTCGTCGATGCTGTGCGTGATGAACACGATGGTCTTGCCGGTGCGCTCCCAGATGCGCAGCAGCTCGTCCTGGAGCGATTCGCGGGTCTGTGCGTCGAGGGCGGCGAACGGCTCGTCCATCAGCAGCACGTCGGGGTCGTAGGCGAGGCTGCGGGCGATCGCGACGCGCTGGCGCATGCCGCCGGAGAGCTCGTGCGGGTGCCGGTCCTCGAAGCCGGAGAGGCCGACGAGTTCCAGGTGGGCGCGAGCGCGTTCGGCGCGTTCGCGGCGGGGTACGCCGGTGGCCTCCAGACCGAAGGACACGTTGCCGAGCGCGGTGCGCCAGGGCAGCAGCGCGTACTGCTGGAAGACGATGCCGCGGTCGAGGCCGGGGCCCGTGACGGGCCTGCCGTCGAGCAGCACCCGGCCGGCGGTGGGCCGGGTGAGTCCGCCGAGGAGGTCGAGGAGGGTGGACTTGCCGCAGCCGCTGGGGCCGACGACCACCGTGAACTCGCCGGGCGCGATGGAGAGGTCGATGCCGTCGAGGGCGGTGAACTCGGGGCCGCCGCCCTTGACGGGGAAGGTCTTGGTGACCCCTTCGAAGACGATCTTCGGGGTTGCGGAGGAGGTCATGGCTCAGCCCGCCTTGCCGTAGGCGTTGTAGTCGTTTGTGTAGAGGTCGCGTGCGGTGAACTTGCCCTTGGGGACGTCACCGCGCTTGCCGAGCCAGTCGATCCACAGCTGGAAGGACTTGTCGTCGATGCGGCCGCCGGTCTCGGCGACGCCGAAGGAGCGCCAGAACTTCAGGGCTGCCGGGTCCTCGTTGCGGCCGCGCTTGCGGACGATCTCCGTCATGCGGGCCACGACCTGCTCGCGCGGGGTGGTGCGGGACCACTCGATGGCCTTGGCGACGCCGGTGACGAAGGTGCGGGCGGTGTCCGGGTTGGCCTTGAGGAACCGCTCGGTCATCACGTACGTGCCGGCGCTGAACGCCCCGAGCAGCTGGAAGTCCGTGAACAGCGGCCGGATGCCGCCCGTGGCCAGGGCCTTGTCGCGCAGGATGCCGCCGAGCACGCCGACCTGGATCTGCTTCTGCCGCAGCGACTGCTCGGTGTTGACCGGCGGCACCACCAGCGCCTCGACCTTGTCGATCTCGGCGCGGCTCAGGCCGTTGCGCTCCAGGTAGATCTCCAGCATGGCCTCGGAGTGGGCGCCGAGGGTGTTCATGCCGACCTTCTTGCCGATCAGGTCGCGCGGGGTGCGGATGGGGCTGTCCTCCAGGACGTAGAAGCCGCTGTACGCGTGCCGGTCGGAGCCGTAGTAGCTGATCACGGCCTTGACGGGCGCGCCCTGGGAGGCGAGCTTGACCACGGCGCCGTTGAAGGCGCCGCCGAAGTCGGTCTGGCCGGTCGCGGCGGACTGGATGTCCTGGGGGCCGCTGATGGTGTTGCCGACCCATTCGAGCTTGACGTCGCCCAGGTAGCCCAGGTCCTCGGCGAGTTCGGGGAGCGTGACGGCGCCTGCGGCGCCCTGGTAGCGGAGGGTGCGGGTCTGGCCGCCCCCGCCGCCGGCGCCGCCCGCCTCGGCCCGGCCGCAGCCGACCGCGACCGCCGAGATGCCGAGCAGGGCGAGGAACTGGCGCCGGTTCGGGGCCGTGGCGAGATGCATGTGCGTGGTCCTTCGGGGAGGAGTGGCTGGCGGGGTGTGACGGGCCGTGCGGTGTGGGGGGCGGCGGGTGGCAGGGACAGGGGTCAGAGCGCCGCGCCGGCCAGGGCGGGCCGGGACGGGAGGGCCTCGACGAAGTCGTCGACGGCCTGGCCGAGGTCCACCGCGGCCTCCGGCCTCAGCCGGACCCCGCCGGGCAGGCGCTCGATGTGCGAGTCGAGCAGGAATCGGCCGGCGACGACGTGGCGTGCGCCGAGCGCGGACAGCACCGGGCGCAGGGCGTAGTCGATGGCCAGGACGTGGGCCAGGGAGCCGCCGGTCACCAGGGGCAGGACGGTCTTGCCGTGCAGGGCGTCCTGCGGGAGCAGGTCGAGGAAGACCTTGAGGAGACCGGAGTACGAGGCCTTGTAGACCGGGGTGGCGACGATCAGGCCGTCTGCGGCGGCCACCGCCTCCACCGCCCGCCTGATCGCCTCGCCGTCGGTGCGGGCCGCGAGGAGCTCGTCCGCCGGCAGGTGGCGCAGGGGGAGGTGGGCGGCCGGGAACCCGCCGAGGGAGAGGCGGTCGACGACGTGGTCGGCGACCAGGGCGGTGCGGGAGGCGGCCGACGGGCTGGCGGACAGGGCGAGCAGCTGGGACACGGGGGGCTCCTCTGGTACGGGCCGGGGTCGGGCGGGGTGTCGGGCGCGGGAGGCGTCGGCGGGCCCGGGCCGGGTACGGGGCCGGATGCCGGCGCCGGGTTCGGGCCGGGTTCGGGGCCGGGTTCGGGCCGGGTTCGGGGCCGGGTGGGCACGGGCGGCCGGGTGCCGGGGCCGGGGCCCGGGTGGACACGGGGCGGGTGCGGGTGCCCGGCTGGGCGCCGGTGGTACGGCGCCCGCCGGGCCCGGGCGGTCCCGCCCCGCGGTCAGGCGGCCGGGGCGGCGTCGCCCCCGGTGGAGCCGCCGGAGGCCACTCCGAAGGCCGGGGCGGGCACGGTCTCGGGCTCCAGCAGCCGGGAGGGCTCGCCGTCGGTGCCGACCGGCACGTCGCCGTCGATGGTCACGCGGCGCAGGGTGCGCTCGTGGGAACCGGAGTCGTCGACGCCGTAGTGCTGGGTGGCGCGGTTGTCCCAGATCGCGACGTCGCCCTCCTGCCACGACCAGCGGACGGTGTTCTCCGGGCGCTCGATGTGGGCCTGGAAGACGTCGAGCAGTGCGCGGGAGTCCCTGGCGGTGAGACCGTCGATGCGGTCGACGAAGTTGCCGAGCAGCAGGGTGCGTTCGCCGGTCTCGGGGTGCACGCGGACGACCGGGTGCTCGGTCCGGTACGTGGTGGAGCTGAACACCTCGCGGAACTGGCGCAGCAGTTCGGGGGCGGCCTCCGGGTCCAGCGCGGCGTAGTCGTAGGCGTTGGTGTGCACGGCGCGCAGGCCCTCGGCGAGGGTGCGGAGCGGGGCGGGCAGGTGGGCGTAGGCGGTGGCGGTGTTGGCCCAGAGGGTGTCGCCGCCGTAGGGCGGGATCGTGACGGCGCGCAGGATGGAGAAGGCCGGGTAGGCGGGGACGAAGGTGACGTCGGTGTGCCACTGGTTGGCGCGGCCGCCGTAGCGGGACTCGATGCCGAGGGAGTAACGCCCGTCGGCGGAGGGGACGGTGGGGTGCGCGACGGGCGTGCCGAGGAGGCGGGCGAAGGCCTCGTGCCCCTCCTCGTCGAGGTGGTCCTGTCCCCTGAAGAAGACGACCTTGTGGTCGAGGAGGGCGGCGCGGATCCCGGCGACGGTGCCCTCGTCGAGGTCGCCGCCGAGCTTGACGCCCTCGATCAGGGCGCCGATGCGGCCGCCGATCCTGGTGACGGTGGTGGTGCCCGAGGTCGTGACAGCGGTCATGGGGACGCTCCTTCTGATTTCTTTTCGCAGCGGAAGGAATGGGTGGTTGACTTCCCCCGTACGGACGGAGGAGGGGGAAGTGGCCGGAACCGGAGTGGCCTTGGCCGGGAGCGTGGCAGCGGTGGAGAGGGCGGTCAAGGGCCTTCCCGGGGCGGCGGGAGGCCGTGCGGCGCCCCGTACCCGCCGGTCGGACGGAATCCGGCCAACCCGCTCTGACCTGCACTTTCAAACCCGCCGACGGCCGGTTTCCGACGCCCGTGCGGCCGGTGTCCGAACTCGTGCGGGCCGTCCGGGATTTCACGCCGCCGCAACGGCGCGCAACATGACGGGAGGAAATCCGTGACACTCACCGGAACCGGACGGGGGCCGCGCAGGGCGGGCGACGGGCGCCGCGAGGCGAACGCGGCGGCCGTGCTGCGCACCGTGCTCGACGGCGGCCCGGTCGCCCGCGGCGCCGTCGCCCGCCTCTCGGGGCTGAGCCCGGCGGCGGTCTCCCGGCAGTCCACCGAACTGCTCAGGCTGGGCCTGCTGCGCGAACTCCCGGGCCTGGCCGCCCCGGCCGGGGCCGGCCGCCCCCAGGTGCCGCTGGACCTGCACACCGGCGAGACCTCAGGGCCGGTGGCCGGCGCCCTGCACATCGGGGTGCCCGGCTCCACCCTGGGCGTGGTCGACCTGCGGGGGCGGGTGCTCGCCCGGCACACCCTCTGGCACGACGGCCTCGGCACGGACGAGATCCCGGCCCGGGCGGCTGCCGCACTGCGGGAGCTGCTGGCCGGGTCCGCGGGCGGCCGGCCGGTGCTGGGGGTGGGCGCCGCGATAGGGCGCTGGGTGCGGCCCGCCGAGGGGGTGGTGGTCCGCCACGACGCACTCGGCTGGTACGACCGCCCGCTCGCCGCCGAGCTGGCCGGCCGGCTGGAGCTGCCGGTGCGGCTGGACAACCACGCCCGGGCGGTGGCCCAGTCGGAGATCCTCTTCGGCCGCCCGGAGGCCCGGCGCAGCCTGGTGCACCTGTTCGTCGGCAACGTGGTGGACGCCGCCTTCGGCATCGCCGGCGTGATCCACCAGGGTCCGGGCGCGGGTGCCGGCGACGTGGCCCACCTGCCGGTGCCCGGGTCGCGTACGCCGTGCGCGTGCGGGCGTACCGGCTGCCTGGGCGCCACCGCGTCGGACACCGCCGTGGCCGCGGAGGCGGTGCGGCGCGGCATCCTGCCCCGGCCGGACGCGGCAGCACTGACGGCCGCCGCGGCCGACGGCCACGCGGGGGCCCGGGAGCTGCTGCGCGAGCGGGCCCGGGCGGTGGGGCGCGCCCTGGCGCTGCTGATCGACGTGGTCAACCCTGACCTGGCCGTGGTCACCGAGCAGGCCTGCCTGGCCGGTCCGGAGTACCTGGAGGAGGTCCGCGCGCAGGTGCTGGCGCACTCCCGGGTGTGCGACGACCCGGAGCGCATCGTCACCCCGCACGCGGGGCCCGACGTGCTGGCCGTGGCGTCCGCGACGGTGCTGCTGCACCCGCTGTTCGCCGACCCCGCCGGGTACGCCCTGCCGGCCCTGCCGCCCTGCTGACCGTCCCGCGCGCCCGGGCAACGCGCTGGACCGGACGGGCGGGCAATGCGCTGGACCGGACGGGCGGGCATGCCCCAGCCTGGGCGCATGACCGAGACCGGCACCCCCGCGACACCGCCCGGCCCCCGCGCGGCACCACCCGGCCCCCTCTCCGCGTTGCCGTCCCACCGCGCGATGCGCGCTTCCGGCGCGCCCGCGTGCGGGGAGGCGGGGTGATGGGCGGTCAACTGCTGGTGGCGGCCGGGGTGCTGGCCCTGCTGACCGTGGTGCCGGGGCCCGACCTGGCACTGGTCACCCGGCAGGCCGTCGGCTCCGGTCCCGGTGACGCGCTGCGCACCGTGGGCGGCGTCGCGGCCGGGCTGCTGGTGTGGGGCGCGCTCGCGGTGGCGGGCCTGGCGGCGCTGCTGGCCGCCTCGGCGGGGGCCGCGCTGGTGGTACGGGTGCTGGGCGCCGCGTACCTGGTGGTGCTCGGCATCGGGGCGCTGCGGCGGGGCGGGCGGTCCGCGGACGCCGACCCGGACGCCGTCGCCCCCGCGGTGCGGGGCAATCCCTGGCGCACCGGGCTGGTGGGCAACCTCCTGAACCCGAAGATCGCGGTGTTCTACACGGGTCTGCTGCCCGCACTGGCCCCCGCCGGCCTGCCGCCGTCCGCCGGGATGGCGCTGCTCGTCGCGCTGCACGCCGGGCTCACGGTGGCCTGGCTGGGCGGGTACGTGCTGCTGCTGTCCCGCGCCCGGGCCCAGCTCTCCCGCCCGTCGGTCCGGCGCGCGCTGGACCGCCTCACGGGCGTGGTCCTGATCGCCTTCGGGCTGCGGCTGGCGGCCTCGGCGCACTGACGGGAGGCGCGCGGCGCACCGCCGGTCCGGCCCGGGCCGTCGCCGTGCGACGACCCGGGCCGGACCGGTGTCTCAGTGGTGGAAGCTCGGCTGCGCCGGCGGGACGCCGCCCGCGGCCGCGGTCAGCCGGTCCACCGCGGCGCCCAGGTCCGCCGCGAGCAGGGCCACCTTGTCGCGGCTGATGCCGTGCCGGATCAGGACGCGCTGGATCACCGTCTCCTCGCGGGCGGGCGGCAGCGGGTACGACGGGACCTGCCAGCCGCGCAGCCGCAGCTGGTCGCTGAGCTCGTACAGGGTGAACGGCGCGTTCGCGTCGGCCAGCGTCCACGAGACCGCCGGCAGGCCGCCCCGGCCGTCGTACAGCAGCCGGAAGGGGCCCATCCCGGCCACCGCCTCCCCGAGCGCCCGGGCGCTGGCCGCGGCCGCCTCGTACACCGCCCGGTAGCCCTCGCGGCCGAGGCGCAGCATGACGTAGTACTGGGCGATCACCGAGCCGCCGGGGCGGGAGAAGTTGAGGGCGAAGGTCGGCATGTCGCCGCCGAGGTAGCTGACCTTGAAGACCAGTTCGTCCGGCAGGTGCTCGGCCGAACGCCAGACGATCCAGCCGACGCCGAGCGGCGCCATGCCGTACTTGTGCCCCGAGGCGTTGATCGAGACGACCCGGGGCACCCGGAAGTCCCAGGGCAGGTCGGGCTGGAGGAACGGCGCGACGAAGCCGCCGCTGGCCGCGTCGACGTGCACCGGCACGTCCAGCCCGGTCTCCGCCTGGAGGGCGTCGAGTTCGGCGGCGATGGCCGCGACCGGCTCGTAGTCGCAGGTGTACGTGACGCCCAGGATCGCGACCACGCCGATGGTGTTCTCGTCGACGTACTCGCGCAGCTGGTGCGGCTGCAGGCCGGTGGCGTCGGGCTCCAGCGGCACCTGGCGCAGCTCCACGTCGAAGTAGGTGGCGAACTTCTCCCAGCACACCTGGACGGGCCCGCACACGAGGTTCGGCCGGTCCGTCGGCTTGCCCTCGGCCTCGCGGCGGGCGCGCCAGCGCCACTTCAGGGCGAGGCCGCCGAGCATGGCCGCCTCGCTGGAGCCGGTGGTGGAACAGCCCATGGTGCTGGTGCCCTCGGGGGCGTGCCACAGGTCGGCGAGGATGTGCACGCAGCGGGACTCGATCTCCGCGGTCTGCGGGTACTCGTCCTTGTCGATCATGTTCTTGTTGAGGCACGCGTCCATGAGCTCGTGCACCTCGGGCTCGCTCCAGGTGGTGCAGAAGGTCGCCAGGTTCTGCGCCGCGTTCCCGTCCAGGGCGAGCTCGTCCTCGATGAGGGCGCGGATGATCCGGGGGTCGGCGGTGCCGTCGGGCATCTTCAGCTTGGGCAGGGCAGCCCGGCTGATCGGGGTCGCGTAGATGTCAGCGAACGCGGCGGCCGCGTCCCGCTTCGTCTCGTGCAAGGCCATGGCGGCTCCTCCGCTCGGTCGGCATCCACCGCTCCGATGCTGGTCCACCGGCCCGCCGCCCGCCCGCCCGATGAGCCGTACGGGTGAACGCGCGGCCCGCGGCGCGCCCCAGGGGGCACAACACCCCAAACCACCCGATCCTCATACGAACCACCCACGCGCCGCCACCACCACACGCCGCCTCCACCACACGCCGCCTCCACCACTCACGGATCGCAGAGCGACACCCCACCCCACAGGCCACACACGCACCCCCACCCCCATCCCCACCAGCGGCACGCACATCCCCCCGCCCGGAGCCACGATGCCCCTGCACCCCCCGGCCCCCACCCTCACGGCCGGCCGTCCTCCCGCACCCGAGTCCGCCCCGGCACGGGGACTGACGCTGGAGGACCGCCTGGCCCTGGCCGACGCGACGATGACCGCCCGGCTGGCCGCGGCCGCGGTCGCGTACGAGGTCAACACGGCGCACATCCCCACCGGGCCCCTCGACCTCACCGACGTCGTCAGGCTCCCCCTCGCACCGTCGCCCCGCCCTCCGGGGGAGGCGCACACGACCCCCGTCGCCGCACTCCTCCAGCGCGCCCACCACCGCCTGGCCACCGGCGGCTGGTGCAGCGGCCGCCTCGTCGACGAGGACGGCGCGCGCTGCCTCCTCGGCGCACTCCGCGCCGAGGCCCACGGCGACGCCGGCCTGGAAGGCAGCGCAGCCGACCTCCTCCTGGACACGATCCGCCGCACCTTCGCCGCCGACGTCCCCTCGGTCCCCCGCTTCAACGACGCCTTCGCCACCCCCAGCGTCCCCCTCCGCACCCTCGCCCAGGCAACCACCCGAGCCGCCACCCAGGGCCTGTAACCCCCCGTCGGCGGGCTGCCCGGCGTCCGGTGCGGCTGCGCCTACGCGGGGAGCGCGGGGAGTACGACCACGGAGCCGTCCGCCTCGCGGGCGATCTCGATCGCCACGTCCGTCGCGCGGCCGTCGAGCCTGACGCCGGCGCCCAGCTTGTGGATCCGGTGTGCCGCGCTCATGAGGCGGTCGACTTCGCCGGTCGTGAAGACGGGGCGCAGACCGTTGGGGCGGGCCAGCTCCAGTGCCGACAGGCGTACCAGGACGCCGGCGATGCCCGACTCCAGTTCGTCGAGGCGCTGCTGATCCCGATTGAGCGCGCGGGTGAAGTTCTCGAACGGGTTGCCGGGGTCGCTCTGGGCGTGCTCGACGGCCTGGAGGACGACCACTCGTCGCTTCAGCGCGATGGCCAGCGAGGCGAGTTCGAGGTGGGTGCGGAACGTGCCGCCCCGCTCGTCGACGCCGGGGAACGACTTGGTCAGCGTACCGAGTTCGACGGCCTCGCCCTGCGGCAGTCCGTCCAGGGCGCTCTGCCACCCGGCGAGGCGGCGGTCGGCCTTGCCCAGGGCCGTGTTGATGGCGTGGACCGCCGAGTCGAGCCCCAGCGAGAGGCCGGGCCTGCCCTCGTCGAGCAGAATGGCGGTGGCCTTGTCGACGGCGTCGCGGCAGCCGTCGAGTACGCCGTGTTCGTCGTCGCGCTTGTCCGCCTCGAGCTGCTCCAGCAGTTCCGTGATGCGTTCGACGGCCTGCCGGCGCTGGTGGTCGGCGTGCGCGCTCACCCCGGCCGCCACGGCCATCAGCACGAGCGGAGCGGCCACGGTGAGCGCCGTTCCGCCGGCGGCCGCGACCCCGGCGGTCGCACCGGCACCGCCCGCCGTGCCCACGGCTGCCGCGCCTCCGAGCGGCACGAACGTCGCCTTCGCGGCGACCTTGCCCGTCGAGTCCACGAGATCGCCGAACATACCGCCGGCCGCCCCCTTCGGGACCATCGGACGGACGAGGCCCTGTCCGAACTGGGCGGCGACCTTCGCCGGGACCACCATCCGGTACAGACCCTCGCCGGAGCCGGTCGCCCTGGCCGCCGTGAGGGACGTTCGCGCCGACTGCGTGATGAACTGCGACAGGTGCTGCGCCAGAGGACTCGCCGCGTCGAGCGGGATGCCGCGGCGGCGGTCGATCCCGCCGGGGAGCGGATGCATCTCGAGCGTGACGATCGGCTCGCCGGCCATGACGGCCAGGGCTCCGCGCAGTTCAGCCAGGCGCTCTGCCGTCATGGACTCGCCTGCGGTGAGCCCCGGCACCCGGACATCCGCGGTCGCCAACGTCCAGACGGGCACGGTCGTCTTGCGGTCGTCGGTCATCGTCCCCCCTCGTTCTCCGGCAGCAGCCTACGCCCGATGCCGAACGCCGACCCGGTCAGCCGAGGAAGCTCAGGCGGACCTCGCGGTCGGGGTTGTCCTTGTTCGTGTCCACCAGGCAGACGGACTGCCAGGTGCCCAGGGCCAGGCGGCCGTTGACGACCGGGAGGGTGGCGTGGGGCGGGACGAGGGCCGGGAGGACGTGGTCGCGGCCGTGGCCGGGTGAGCCGTGCCGGTGCTGCCAGCGGTCGTCGGCCGGGAGGAGGTGGTGGAGGGCGGTGAGCAGGTCGTCGTCGCTGCCCGCGCCGGTTTCGATGACCGCGATGCCGGCGGTGGCGTGCGGGACGAAGACGTTCAGCAGGCCGTCCCGGCCGGCGGCCGCGCCGGACAGGAACTCGGCGCAGGCGTCGGTCAGGTCGGTGACGGTCTCGGTGCGGCCGGTGGCGATCCGGAGGACGTGCGTCGTGAAGGGTGACATGGCCTCATCCTCGTCCATCCGCCGGCCGTTCCCGGGGCGCGCGGGGCCGGGGGCGCGGCGCCCCCGGCCCCGTCGGTCGCGTCAGGCCGCCGGGCGGCGGCCGGTGTGGACCGTGACGGCCGAGAGGAGGAAGGCGTCGGGGCGCTTCAGGAGGCCGTCCGGGGACTCCGGGTCGAGCAGCAGGTCCAGGGTCTTGCGGTCGTCCGCGGCGAGCGAGTCGCCCCGCGTGTCCCGGATCCGGGTCAGCTGTGCGTGCAGGAAGGCGCGGGCCGGTGCGGCCAGTGGCGCCGGCAGGTCGAGGAGGAGGGTGAAGCTGCCGGTCCCGGTGAGTCCGGCGCGTGCGAGCATCGCGGGCCAGTCCTCCACCAGGGCGGTGCTGCCCGGGAGTTCACGGCGCATCTCCTCGAACCAGTCCTCCTGGGCCGCGTCGAGCCGGGCCTGGAGGCCGGGGCGGCCGGTGCCGATGTCACGGGGGAGGAAGCGCACCGGCAGTCCGCCCTCCGCGACGGCGAGCAGGCCGCCCGGCCGCAGTACGGCGGCCAGCGCGTCCAGCGCGCGCTGCTGGTCGCCGACGTGGTGGACGGCCTTGCTGCTCCAGACCAGGTCGGCCGCGCCGACGCCGTCCGTGCCGGGCCCCTCGGCGCCGGCGCCCAGGCCGTCGGGCAGTTCGGCGTGGCGTACGGCGACCCGCTCGCCCAGGCCCAGGCGCTCCGCGCGGGCGAGGGCGCGGTCGAGGAGGGCGGGGGTGGGGTCCACGGCGACCGCCTCCGCGGTCGGGAAGGCCTCGGCGAGTACGGAGGTCATGACGCCGGGCCCGCTGCCGACGTCGAGGACGCGGCGGACCACGTGGGCCGGGCCGAGGAGTTCCCCGAGGCGGGCCGCGACGCCCCGCAGGACGGGGAGCTGGACCTCGGCGTTCTGCTCCAGGTGGTCGGCGAGGTCCGCCCAGTCGAGGTCGGTGGTGCGGTCGTCGTGGGAGTGACTGCCGTGGCTGTGGCCGTGGCTGCCGTGGCTGCCGTGGCTGCCGTGGCTGCCGTGGCTGCCGTGGCTGCCGTGGGTGCCGTGGCTGCCGTGGGTGCCGTGGGTGCCGGGCGTCGGGGTGGGGTCCGCGTGAGGGCTCATGTCCCGGAGCGTGCACCCGGGGCCCGGTACCGGCAAACTTTTGTTGCCGTTTCCGGGACGAGGGGGTGGAATGCCCGCATGGACGAACCCACTCCCGACCGGCCCGCGCCGTACCAGGCGGTCCTCGACGAGGTCGCCCCGCGGCTGCGCCGCCTGCGCGACCGGCACGGGCTGACCCTGGCCGCGCTGTCCGAGGCGACCGGCATCTCGAAGAGCACGCTGTCCCGGCTGGAGTCGGGCCAGCGCCGGCCGAGCCTGGAGCTCCTGCTGCCGCTCGCCCAGGCCTACCAGGTGCCGCTGGACGACCTGGTCGGCGCGCCCGAGGTCGGAGACCCCCGGGTGCGCATGTCGCCGCGCACGATGCCGCACGGCGGCACCGCCGTGCCCCTGACCCGCAGCGCGAGCCCCCTCCAGGCGTACAAGATGGTGATCCCGGACCGGGGCAGCGAGCCGGACCTGCGCACCCACGAGGGGTACGAGTGGCTGTACGTCCTGGACGGGCGGCTGCGGCTGGTCCTCGCGGAGCACGACCTGGTGCTGGGGGCGGGCGAGGCGGCCGAGTTCGACACCCGGCTCCCCCACTGGTTCGGCAGCGCGGACGGCCGGCCCGTGGAGGTGCTGAGCCTCTTCGGCAAGCAGGGCGAGCGGATGCACGTACGGGCCAGGCCGCGCAGGGAAGATCCGGGAGCACCCCGCAGTTAGTAGAACCGTGAACGACTTTGCGGCAGACCTCGTACGCACCGACCCGGGCGCGGTCCGGGAGGTGGACGTGGCGGTCGTCGGCGCCGGCCAGGCCGGGCTGTCGGGCGCGTACCACCTGCGCCGCGCGGGGCTGGAGCCGGGGCGGGACTTCGTCGTCCTGGACCATTCGCCCCGGCCCGGCGGCGCCTGGCAGTTCCGCTGGCCCACCCTCACGTACGGGAAGGTCCACGGCATGCACGCGCTGCCCGGCATGGAGCTGGAGGGCGCGGATCCGGAGCGGCCGTCCGCCGAGGTGATCGGCGACTACTTCGCCGCCTACGAGGAGACCTTCGGCCTGGGCGTGCTGCGGCCGGTGGACGTGTCGGCGGTGCGGGAGGGCGACGGCGGACGACTGCGGGTGGAGAGCTCGGCCGGGGTGTTCTCGGCACGGGCACTGATCAACGCCACCGGCACCTGGGACCGGCCGTTCTGGCCGCGCTACCCCGGCCGGGAGCTGTTCCGCGGCCGCCAGCTGCACACCGCCGGCTATCCGGGCCCGGCGGCCTTCGCGGGCGCCCGCGTGATCGTGGTCGGCGGGGGCACCTCCGGCGTCCAGCACCTGCTGGAGATCGCGGAGGTCGCGGCGGGAACCACCTGGGTGACCCGGCGGCCGCCGGTGTTCCGCGAGGGCCCCTTCGGCGAGGCGGAGGGCCGCGCGGCGGTCGCTCTGGTGGACCGGCGGGTGCGGCAGGGGCTGCCCCCGCAGTCGGTGGTCAGCGTGACCGGCCTGCCGCTGAACGAGGCGGTGCGGCAGGGGCGGGACTCCGGCGTGCTGGACCGGCGGCCGATGTTCGAGCGCCTCACGGAGACCGGCGCGGTCTGGGCCGACGGCACGCGCGTGGACGCGGACGTGATCCTCTGGGCCACCGGCTTCCGTGCGGCCGTCGACCACCTGGCCCCGCTGCGGCTGCGCGAGCCGGGCGGCGGCATCCGCGTCGAGGGCACCCGTGCGGTCCGCGACGAGCGGGTGCACCTGGTCGGCTACGGGCCCTCGGCGAGCACCATCGGCGCCAACCGCGCCGGCGCCACGGCGGTCCGCGAAATCCGCCGCCTGCTGGCTCGCGCGCAGCCCCCGGTACCGGCCTGAGCCGATGCCCGTGACCGGGCGCGGGCGCGGGCCGGACGAGCCCTGGCCCGGAGCCGCGGCGGTCCCCGAAGTCCGCCACCTGCGCGCCGGCGCGGAGCACCCGACCCCGGCCCGAGCCGGGACCCCCTCGCCTGCGCCCGGGCCACCCCGGGAACCCAGACCGGCGGACCCGCACCCGGTGCCGCCCCGCCGCCGGGCGGACCCCCCTCCCCGGACCGCAGCCCGACGGCTGAACGGAATCCCGGCCGACGCCGCAGGGCCCTGCCGCTCGCCCGCCGGCGGAGCACGTTGCGGGTCGCGGGCGGGGATGCGACGGGGGCCACGGCGTCCGGTGCCGGACCGGGACCGGACGCCGCGCCGGCCGGCGGCGGGTGCCCGGCGACGGCTCGGATCGGCATGCGCCGGCCGTCTCAGTCCCCCGTGCCCCGCTCCGACGCGCGGCGTTCCGCGTTGAAGGCTTCGACGTGCCTCTGGTGTTCCTCGTACGTGGTGCTGAAGCGGGTGTCGCCCGGGCGGACGGTGACGAAGAACAGCCAGTCCCCGGCTGCCGGGGAGACCGCCGCGCGCAGGGCGGCGAGGCCCGGGTTGCCGATCGGGGTGGGCGGGAGGCCCTGGCGGCGGTAGGTGTTGAAGGGGCTGTCGAGGCGGGTGTCGGCCAGGCTGACGTCGAGGGTGTGCCGGTCGAGCGCGTAGTTGAGCGTGGAGTCCATCTGGAGCGGCATCGAGCGGGCCAGCCGGTTGTGGATCACCCGCGCGACGCGGGGCCGGTCGGCCGGGGCGTCGGCCTCCGCCTCGATCAGGCTGGCCAGCGTCGCGACCTGGTACGGCGTCATCCCCCGGGCCCGGGCCGCCCCCGCGATCCCGGCGCCCGCCAGCCGTTCGTTGGCCGTGTCGACCATGTACCGGAGGAGCCCCTCCGGCGTCGCCTTCGAGGTGACCGGGTAGGTCGCCGGGAACAGGTACCCCTCGGGGTTGCCCTTGGCCTCCGGCGGCAGCGCGAGCCCCGCGCGCGGGACGGCGGCCCGGGTGGTGCCGGGCGCCAGGCCCAGGGCCCGGTCCACGGCGGCGTACACCTGCGGGGCGCGCCAGCCCTCCGGGACGAGCAGCCGGCGCGGCTGCTCGGGCGGCACGTCGCCGCCGGTCAGCCGGGGTAGGAGCACCAGGCAGCCGGTGCCGGCCAGCATGGCCAGGAACAGCAGCAGCCGGCCGCGCCGGGTCAGCCGGGGGCGCCGGCGCGGCGGCCGGCCGGGGCCGGCGGCGCGCCGGGAGTAGCCGGACGGCCCGACGGGCCCGAGGGAGCCGACGGGGTCGAGGGAGCCGAGCGGGCCGGATCGGGAGCGGCCGGGACGGGAGCGGCGCATGCGGGCACGCTAACCCGCCGGCCGTTACATTTCCGGCATTGCGGGCGCCAGCTCGGCGTCCCGGCGGACCAGGGCGGCGTACCGGCCTTCGGCGGCCAGCAGCTCCCGGTGGGTGCCGCGCTCGGCGATGCGCCCGGAGTCCAGCACCACGATCTGGTCGGCGTCGCGCACCGTGGAGAGGCGGTGGGCGATGGTGATGGTGGTGCGGCCGCGCGAGAGGGCCTCGATGGCCGTCTGGACGGCGTGCTCGGTCCGGGTGTCGAGGGCGCTGGTGGCCTCGTCGAGGATCAGCACCGGCGGGTCGCGCAGGATGGTGCGGGCGATGGCCAGGCGCTGCTTCTCGCCACCGGAGAAGCGGTAGCCGCGCTCGCCGACCAGGGTGTCGTACCCGTCGGGCAGCCCCGCGATGTGGTCGTGGATCTGCGCGGCGCGCGCGGCCTCCTCGATCTCCTCGTCGGTGGCGTCCGGCTTGGCGAAGCGCAGGTTGTCGGCGACGGAGGCGTGGAAGAGGTACGTCTCCTGGGAGACCACGCCCACCGAGCGGGCGAGGGAGTCGAAGTCCAGGTCGCGCACGTCCACCCCGTCGAGGGTGACCCGGCCGCCCGTGACGTCGTACAGGCGCGGCACGAGGTAGCTGAGGGTGCTCTTGCCGGAGCCGGTGGGGCCGACCACGGCCAGGGAGCCGCCGGCGGGGACGGTGATGTCCAGGCCGGTGAGGGTGGGGCCGTGCTGGGGGTCGTAGGCGAAGTCCACGTCCTCGAAGCGCAGCTCGCCCTTGGCCGTCTCCAGGCGGACGGGGTCGGGCCGCTCGGTGATGTCCACCGGCAGGTCGAGGTACTCGAAGATCCTCGCGAACAGGGCGAGGGAGGTCTGCATCTGCACGCCGGTGGACAGCAGGCTCACGGCGGGCCGGAAGAGGCCCTGCTGGAGGGTGACGAAGGCGACCAGGGTGCCGACGGAGAGCGAGGGGGCGCCGGACTGGAGGGCGATGCCGGCGGCCCAGTAGATCAGGGCGGGCATGGCGGCCATCACGATGCCGATGGTCGACATGCGCCAGCGGCCGGCCATGCTGGAGCGGACCTCCAGGGAGACCAGCCGCTCGGACTCCTCCGCGAACGACCGGGTGAGGGAGTCGGCGCGGCCCATGGTGCGGCCGAGCAGGATGCCGCTGACCGAGAGGGACTCGGTGACGGTGGCGGCCATGGCGGCCATCTGCTTCTGGCGCTGGGTGGTGATCTTCTTGCGCTCGCGGCCGACCCGGCGGCTGATCCACACGAAGACGGGCAGCAGGAGCAGCGAGACGAGGGTGAGCCGCCAGTCGAGCGCGAGCATGGCGACGACCGAGGCGACCACCGCGGTCAGGTTGGAGACCAGGGAGGTCGCGGTGGAGGTGACCGTGGCCTGCATGCCGCCGATGTCGTTGGCGATGCGGGACTGCACCTCGCCGGTGCGGGTCCGGGTGAAGAAGGCCAGCGGCATTCGCTGAAGCTGGGCGTAGACGGCGGTGCGCAGGTCGTGCATGACGCGCTGGCCGACCGTGGTCGAGATGAGGGTCTGGAGCACGCCGAAGACGCTGGTGACGACCGCGGTGGCGATCATCCCGAGCGCGAGCAGGCTGAGCAGTCCGGTGCGGCCCTCGGGGATGGCGGTGTCGAGGATCTCGCGCAGCAGGAACGGCGAGGCCACCGAGACCAGCGACGACGCGGCGACGAGCAGGCCCACCAGCGCGAGCCGGCCGCGGTACGGGCGGAACAGGCGCACGATGCGGCGGAGCTCGCGGGGCTGCTCGGCCGGGTCGGGGCGGCTGGGATCGAGGGGGCGGGACGCGGGGGTCCAGTCGGGTCCGTGCGGGTGCATGGGCTCCTTCAGGAGGTGCGGCGACAGTGCCATGGGGAGCGTAGCTCATTGTTACCTATACTCACAATGAACATGGTCCTGATAGTGTTCCCGGCATGAGCAGCACCGCGCCCGCCGCCTCTCCCGCGCCCGGACCCGAGACCGGACCCGGACCCGAGACCGGATCCGAGGCCGAGCCCGGACCCGGACCCGACCGCACCGGTCCGGACATGGCCCCCGACCCAGACGGCCTGCTGGCCGAGCAGCTGCTGCGGGTCACCCGCCGGCTGCACCGCATCCAGAAGCGCCACCTGGAGCCGCTCGGCATCACCCCGGCCCAGTCCCGGCTGCTGCGCACCGTGGCCCACTGGGACGCGCCGCCCCGGATGGCCGACCTGGCGGCCCGCCTGGAGGTCGTTCCCCGGGCGGTCACCAGCCTGGTCGACGGCCTGGAGGCGGCCGACTGCGTACGCCGCGCCCCCGACCCCGCCAACCGCCGCGTGGTCCGCGTGGAGCTCACCGACACCGGCCGCGCCACGCTGCGGCGGCTGCGCAACGCGCGGCGGGAGGCGGCAGAGGAGATCCTGGCTCCATTGACCGCCGGCCAGCGCGAGGTGCTCGGCGGTCTGCTGACCGCTCTGGCCGAGGGGCCCGAGCCGCGCTGCTGAGAAGGCGAGGGGTCGCACGATGCCGCTGCTGGAGCCGAAGCCCGGGGCGCTGAGGCCCCGTACGATCACCGGCCCCTCCCCCGACCGGGTGCCCGAGCGGATGGCCCACGGCACCCCCGAAGGGCTGCGCGACGACCTCACCGCGCTGCTGGGCGCCGACAAGGTGCTGTGGAAGGTCTCCGACCTGGTCCGGTACGCCTCCGACGCCTCGCCCTACCGCTTCGTGCCGCAGGTGGTGGTCGTCGCCGAGGACGTGGACGACGTGTCCGCCGTGCTCTCGTACGCCCACGGCCGGGGCCGCGAGGTGGTCTTCCGGGCCGCCGGCACCTCCCTCAACGGCCAGGCGCAGGGGGAGGACATCCTGGTCGACGTGCGACGCCACTGGTCCGGCGTCGAGGTGCTGGACGAGGGCCGCCGCGCCCGGATCCGGCCGGGCACCACCGTGGTACGGGCCAACGCCGCGCTCGCCCGGTACGGCCGGGTGCTGGGCCCGGACCCCGCGAGCGCCATCGCCTGCACCCTCGGCGGGGTGGTGGCGAACAACGCCTCCGGCATGACCGCGGGGACGACCAGGAACGCGTACCGCACCCTCTCCTCGCTCACCTTCGTGCTGCCCGGCGGCACGGTGGTGGACACCGCCGACCCGCTCGCCGACGAGGAGCTGGCCCGCGCCGAACCGGCCCTGTGCGCCGGGCTGATGGAGATCAAGCGGGAGATCGAGGCCGACCCGGAGCTGGTGGCCCGGATCCGCGCCAAGTACGAGATCAAGAACACCAACGGCTACCGGCTGGACGCCTACCTCGACGGCACCACCCCGGTGGAGATCCTGCGCGGGCTGATGGTCGGCTCGGAGGGCACCTTCGGCTTCATCTCCGAGACCGTCTTCGACACCCTGCCGCTGGACCGGCTGCTCAGCACCGCCCTGCTGTTCTTCCCGTCGCTGCCCGCCGCCGCGGCCGCGGTCCCGGCGTTCAACGCGGCCGGGGCCCTCGCCGTCGAGCTGATGGACGGCAACACCCTGCGCGCCTCGGTGTCCGTCGCGGGCGTGCCCGCGGACTGGGCCGGGCTGCCCAGGGACACCACCGCCCTGCTCGTGGAGTTCCGCGCCCCCGACGAGGCCGGACGGGCCGAGTACGAGCGGCGGGCGGCCGAGGTGCTGGCGGGGCTGGAGCTGGTCGCGCCCGTCGCCTCGGTGACCAACGCCTTCACCCGCGACCCGGCCGTCATCGCCGGCTACTGGAAGGCCCGCAAGGCGTTCGTCACGGCCGTCGGCGGCGCCCGCGCCTCCGGCACCACCCTGATCACCGAGGACTTCGCCGTCCCGCCCGCCCGGCTGGCCGAGGCCTGCCAGGCCCTGCTCACGCTCCAGGCCGAGCACGGCTTCGACGCCGCCGTCGCGGGCCACGCCGCCCACGGCAACCTGCACTTCCTGCTGGCCTTCGACGCCGCGAAGCCCGCGGACGTCGAGCGGTACGCGGCCTTCATGGACGCCTTCTGCCGCCTCACCGTCGAGCGCTTCGACGGCTCCCTCAAGGCCGAGCACGCCACCGGCCGCAACATCGCCCCCTTCCTGGAGCTGGAATGGGGCCCGCGCGCCACCGAAATCATGTGGCGCACCAAGCGGGTCGTCGACCCGGACGGGGTGCTCGCGCCGCGCATCGTGCTGGACCGCGACCCGGACGCGCACCTGCGGGGCCTGAAGACCATCCCCGAGGTGGAGGCCGTCGGCGACCCGTGCATCGAGTGCGGGTTCTGCGAACCGACCTGCCCCAGCCGGGACCTGACGACCACACCGCGCCAGCGCATCGTGCTGCGCCGCGAGATGATGCGGCAGAGTCCCGGCTCCCCGGTGCTCGACGGGCTGCTCGGGGACTACGGGTACGACGCCGTCGACACCTGTGCCGGCGACTCCACCTGCGGCCTGGCCTGCCCCGTCGGCATCGACACCGGCGCCCTGATGAAGGAGTTCCGGCACCGCCGCCACACCCCCCGCGAGGAACGCGCCGCGGAGCTGGCGGCCCGCGGATTCGGGGCCGTCGAGCACGCCGCCCGGCTGGCCGTGGCCGCCGCCGACGCCGTCACCCGCCGGGTCGGCGACGCCCCGCTGCGCGCCCTGACCGGCGCCGCGCGCAAGGCCGTACACCCCGACCTCGTACCGGAGTGGCTGCCGCAGGTCCCCGGCGCCGCCGCCCGCGCCCTGCCGCCCTCGGCCTCCCGCGCCCGGGCCGCGGCCGTCTACTACCCGGCGTGCGTCAACCGGATCTTCGGCGGGCCGGACGACACCGCGGGGCACTCGCTCGCCGAGGCCGTGGTGGCCGTGTCGGCGCGGGCGGGCAAGCCGGTGTGGATCCCGGAGGACGTGACGGGCACCTGCTGCGCCACCATCTGGCACTCCAAGGGCTACCGGGCCGGCACCGAGGTGATGGCCAACAGGATCGTGGAGGCCGCCTGGGGCTGGACCGCCGGCGGGCGGCTGCCCCTGGTCGTGGACGCCTCCTCCTGCACCCTGGGCATCGCGCACGAGGTGGTGCCGTACCTCACGGACGACAACCGGGCCCTGCACGCCGAACTCACCGTCGTGGACTCGGTGGTGTGGGCCGCCGAGGAACTGCTGCCGCACCTGTCCGTGCTGCGCCGGGCCGGCTCCGCCGTGCTGCACCCCACCTGCTCGATGCGGCACCTGGGCGACGAGGCGCACCTGGCGGCCGTGGCGCGGGCCTGCGCGGAGGAGGTGGTGGTGCCGGACGACGCGGGCTGCTGCGCCTTCGCCGGCGACCGGGGGATGCTGCACCCGGAACTGACCGCGTCGGCCACCGCGAAGGAGGCGGCCGAGGTGCTGGCCCGGCCCTACGACCTGCACCTGTCGGCGAACCGGATGTGCGAGGTCGGCATGGACCGGGCCACCGGGCGCTCGTACCGCTCCGTGCTCCTGGAGCTGGAGCGGGCCACCCGCCCCTGACGCGAAAATCGATTGCCCCGGTGCCTCCGGGAAGGCGAACCTTGCACGGTTTGGACCACTCACCGTGTCTGGGGCGTCATGCAGATCAGCGACCTTCCGTATCCGGATCCCGGAGAACCCGACGCACGGTCAGGCCCCCGGTTCCTGCTGTGGCTGGGCCGCAACCAGCTCGGCGGCCAGCTCAAGAGCTTCGCCTGGGGCGTCCTGCACTTCTGCGGCGTCGCCGGCCTGCCGTTCGCGGTCGGCCTCGGCGTCGAGGCGGTCGTCGACCGCGACGGCGGGCGGCTCGCCCAGGTGGGCCTGCTGCTCCTGGCGTTCGGCGTGGCGATCTCGCTCGGCGACACGATGCTGCACCGCACCGCGGTCACCAACTGGATCACCGCCGCGGCCCGGGTGCAGCAACTGCTGGCCCGCAAGACCGCGGAGCTGGGCTCGGCGCTGACCCGCCGGGTCGCCGCGGGCGAGGTGGTGGCCGTCTCCACCGGCGACGTGGAGAAGATCGGCTGGTTCGTCGAGGCGGTCTCCCGTTTCCTGGCCGCCGTCTTCTCGATCGTGGTGATCGTCGTCGGGATGCTGGTGTACGCGCCCGCGCTCGGCGTGGTCGTGGCGGTCGGCGTGCCCGTGCTGGCCCTGGCCGTGCTGCCGCTGCTGCCGCACGCCACGAAGCGGGCCGACGCACAGCGCGAGAAGGCCGGCAAGGCCACCGAACTGGCCTCCGACACCGTCGCGGGACTGCGCGTGCTGCGCGGGATCGGCGGCGAGGAACTCTTCCTGGGCCGGTACCGCGAGGCCTCGCAGGCGGTCCGCAGGGCGGCCGTGCGCAGCGCCCGGATGTGGGCGCTGATCTCGGCGGTCCAGGTCCTGCTGCCGGGTCTGCTGCTGCTGGCCGTCGTCTGGTACGGGGCCACGCTGGCCCTTGAGGGGAGGATCGCGGTCGGTGAACTCGTCGCGGTCTTCAGCGCGGTGGCGCTGATGCTGTACCCGCTGCGGCACTTCGAGGAGATCGCGATGGCGTACTCCTTCTCGCGGCCGTCCGCGAAACGGGCGGCCCGGGTGCTGACGCTCACGCGCACCGAGGGCGAGCCGCCCGGGACCGCGGCCGGGTCCGCGGACGCGCCGGAGCCGCCGCAGGGCGGGGACCTCTACGACCCGGAGTCCGGCGTCCTGGCCCCGGAGGGGCTGCTGACCGCCGTGGTGTGCGGCGACCCCGACCTCGCCGGGCGGCTGGCGGAGCGGCTGGGCGGGCATCCCGCCGGGGCCGCGGAGGGACCGTCGGTGCTGCTGGGCGGGGTGGCCCTGGGCGACCTGCCGCTGGAGACGGCGCGGGAGCTGGTGCTGGTGCAGGACAAGGACCCGGTGCTGCTCTCCGGGACGCTGCGCGAGCTGTTCGACGTACCGGCCTCCGGGCAGGTGGCGGCGGGCGAGGCGCTGACGGCGGCGCAGTGCGGGGACGTGCTCGACGCGCTGCTCCAGTCGGCGCCCGAGGGGGTGACCGACCCGATGGACGCGCGGATCACGGAACGCGGCCGGTCCCTGTCCGGCGGGCAGCGGCAGCGGCTGGCGCTGGCGCGTTCGCTGGTGACCGACCCGGCCGTGCTGGTGCTGGACGAGCCGACCTCCGCCGTCGACTCGCACACCGAGGCGCGGATCGCGGAGGGCGTCGCCGCGCTGCGGGCGGGCCGCACCACCGTGGTGCTGGCCTCCTCGCCGCTGCTGCTGGACCGCGCGGACCGGGTGGTCCTGGTCCACGAGGGGCAGGCGGCGGCGGTCGGCAGCCACAGGGAGCTGCTGTCCCGCGACCGCCGGTACCGGGCCGTGGTGACCCGCGAGACCGACGAGGAGCGGGGGACGGCGGAGCCCGAGGCCCTGTCAGGGCTGGACGTCGGCGGACTGGAAGAACTCTCCGAGATCGAGGAGTCGGCATGATCGGCGTGGCGCCACCGGAGTACGACCCGGCGGCCCCGGAATCGGCCGCGACGCTGCCGGTGGGCACCCCGGCGACGGTACGCGCGTACGTGGGCGGGCTGCTGCGGCGGCACCGCCGCGCGTTCGTGACGCTGGTGACGGTGAACGCCGTCGCCGTGGTCGCCTCGCTGGTCGGCCCGTACCTGCTGGGCCGGGTGGTGGACGACCTCGCGGCCGGTGCCCGGGAACTCCATCTGGGCCGCGTCGGAGTGCTGTTCGCGGCCGCGCTGGCCGTCCAGACGGTGTTCACCCGCATGGTGCGGCTGCGCGGCGCGATGCTCGGCGAGGAGATGCTGGCCGACTTGCGCGAGGACTTCCTCGTGCGGTCGGTCGGGCTGCCGCCGGGCGTGCTGGAGCGGGCCGGCACGGGCGACCTGCTGTCCCGGATCACCACGGACGTCGACCGGCTGGCCAACGCGATGCGCGAGGCCGTGCCGCAGCTGTCCATCGGCGTCGTGTGGGCCGGGCTGCTGTACGGCGCGCTCGCGGTGACCGCGCCGCCGCTGGCGCTGGCCGCGCTGGTGGCCCTGCCCGTGCTGGTGATCGGCTGCCGCTGGTACTTCCGGCGGGCCCCCTCGGCGTACCGCTCGGAGGCGGCCGGGTACGCGGCGGTGGCGGCGGTGCTCGCCGAGACCGTGGACGCCGGCCGCACCGTGGAGGCGCACCGGCTGGGCCGCGGGCGGATCGAGCTGTCCGAGCGGCGGATCAAGGAGTGGACGGCCTGGGAGAGGTACACCCTCTTCCTGCGGTCCGTCCTCTTCCCCGTCATCAACGTCACGTACGTGACCATCCTCGCCGCGGTGCTGCTGATCGGCGGGTGGTGCGTGCTCCAGGGCTGGATGACGGTCGGCCAGCTGACCACGGGCGCGCTGCTGGCGCAGATGATGGTGGACCCGATCGGCCTGATCCTGCGCTGGTACGACGAGCTCCAGATCGCCCAGGTGTCGATCGCCCGGCTGGTCGGCGTGCGGGACATCGAGCCCGACGCGGGCGACCCGGACACCGTGCCGGCGGGCCGCGAGGTGCGGGCCGACGACGTGCGCTTCGGCTACCGCGAGGGCGTCGACGTGCTGCACGAGGTGTCCATGGCGGTGCCGCCGGGCACCCGGATGGCGCTGGTCGGCCCCTCGGGCGCCGGCAAGTCGACGCTGGGCCGGCTGCTGGCCGGCATCTACGGGCCGCGCGCGGGCGAGGTGACGCTCGGCGGGGCCCGGCTGGCGGAGATGCCGGCGGAGCGGGTGCGGGAGCACGTGGCGCTGGTCAACCAGGAGCACCACGTCTTCGTCGGCACGCTGCGGGACAACCTGCGGCTGGCCAGGACGGGTGCCGAGGACGCGGAGCTGTGGGCGGCGCTGGGTGCCGTCGACGCGGAGGGCTGGGCGCGGGCCCTGGAGCAGGGCCTCGACACGGAGGTGGGCTCGGGGGGCACCGCGCTGACCCCGGCTCAGGCGCAGCAGATCGCGCTGGCGCGGCTGGTGCTGGCCGATCCGCACACGCTGGTGCTGGACGAGGCGACCTCGCTGCTGGACCCGCGGGCTGCCCGGCACCTGGAGCGGTCCCTGGCGCGGGTGCTGGACGGGCGTACCGTCGTGGCGATCGCGCACCGGCTGCACACCGCGCACGACGCGGACGTGATCGCGGTCGTCGAGGGCGGCCGGATCAGCGAGCTGGGCAGTCACGACGAGCTGGTCGCGGCGGACGGTGCGTACGCGGCGCTGTGGCGGTCCTGGCACGGGTGAGGCCCTCGATGCCGGTGTGGTGACGGCGGGCCCCTGCCTTCGGGTGGGGGCCCGCCGTCGTCGTGCGGGGACGTGCCGGGACTACGAGCCGCCGGCCGGCAGGGTCGCCTGCTTCGAGGCGCAGGTCCAGATCACCGGGTGCATCACGTCGGCGGCGTCCACCGCGAAGCCGCCGACCTGGTCGTGGTCGGTGACGGTGAACGCTCCGGCGTGCGCGGTCGGGGTGGCGGCCAGCCGGGGCAGGCCGAGCAGCGGGCCGCTGCCCTTCCAGTAGGTGGCCTGGTACGGCGGGGCGGTCTCCGGCGGCCAGGGACCGACGATGGTGGAGTCGGAGGCCGTGCCGACGCTGACGTTCGTGGTCGGGCTGATGTCCTCGAAGGTGCTCTGCGTGCGGTCGCCGAGGCCGGGCGCGTGGGTGACGGCCGCGTACGGGGGCAGCCAGTGGGCGCCGTTGGAGATCAGGGTGTGCGTGAAGCCGTAGGTGCCGGCGATCCGGCCGGACTCGTCGATGTCGCGCGGCTCGTACTTGCTGTACGTGTCGCCGGGGTGGACGTCCGGGAGCTCGGTGGGCGGGGTGGCCGGGTCGGCGGCCCAGAGCAGGCCGGCGTCGTAGCCCTCGTCGCCGACGAGGCCGAAGCCGTCGCCGACGATCCGGCCGGCGTTGTTGATGCCGCTGACCCCTTCGAGGCGTGTCATGTGCGGGGGCAGGGGCAGTTCGCGGCGGAGGCTGCCGCCGGACCACTCCAGGCCGGTCATGCCGCCCGCCGTGCGGCGGTAGCCGACCGCGCGGCCCCAGTCGTTGACGTCGGTGGCGTGGGTGCCGCCGGGCAGGATGCCGACGGCGGGGGCGCCGGGGAAGTAGCGGAAGGCGAGCGGCGCCAGGCCCGGCCCGGAGACCGAACCGACCATCAGGCCCCAGCGGTTGACCGCCTCCACGACGCCTGTGGTGTAGCCGGACGGCAGCGGGACGGCGTGCACGGCGGTGCCCGTCCAGTAGACCGGTCGGTTCTGCGAGCGGCCCACGGAGAGGCCGAGCGGGCCGATGCCGCGGACCTCGGTGGTGGCCATCCAGGGGCGCGGGTCCTCGCCGGGCCCCGGCAGGGAGGCGAGCACCCGGATCGACGGGGTGCAGCCGGTGCCGGTGAGGGTGCCCGCGGTGCCGCCGGCGGCCCGCGCCGTGGCCTGGTGCCCCGCCGCCTGTCCGGCGGCCTCCTGTCCCGCGGCCGCGTGTGCCGGTGCCGCGAGCGCCAGTGCGGCGAGTACGGTCCCCGCGGCCGCCGTGCCGACCGCTCTCCGGGTCGTGCCCTTGCTCGTGCGCATGCCGTGTCCCCCCAGTCATGTGCGAGCCGACGGACCTGACGGCTCGTCGGCAGACATCATGTACGCCTCAACCCTGGATGCCCACCCCGCCACGCACGGCCGTGGCAGGGCTGTTACGGGACGCCGGGACGGCCCCGCGGACAAGGGTCGTGATCGCCGGACGGGCCTTAGATGAAGTTCAGGGCCGCCGCTCCGCCCACGCCGCCGAGCAGCATGAACACCGGCATGAGCACCTTCAGCTCCACCCAGCTGCCGGCCCGGAAGCGCATCGCCTTCGGCGGGCCGACGGGGTACCAGCGCTTCCCGGCGATCGGGATCGGCCACAGCACGGGGCAGCCGGAGACGGTCAGTGCGTCGCCCAGGTCGTGGACCAGGGCGCCCAGCACGATGGGCAGGCCCAGCCACAGGTACTCCTGGCCGGGACCGGTGAACAGCCAGTCCGCCCCGTTGCCCGGCTTGTCCAGCACGCCGGCGAGGATCCAGGCGCTGGTCGCGCCGAGCAGCCAGACCAGCACGTCGCTCGACATCCGGGCGGCCCGCCATAGCAGGCCCTCCACCGCGAGGACGAGGTGGACGAAGAGGATCGCGAGCACGCCCCAGCGGTCCCCGGTGACGGCGATGGCGGAGGAACCGCCGCCGATCAGCACCGCCCACAGCCAGGTGTGGGTCAGCGTCCGGTGGCCCCCCGACCGCCGCGGGTCGCGCGGGGTGCGGGTGGCCTTGTAGACGGCGTAGGAGATCTTGTCGACCACCTCGCACAGGCCGCGCGACAGCGGGCCGAACGCGCGCGAGATGGTGGCGGACTTGTGGTCGAGGTCGGGGGCGAGGGCCGCCCCGGCGCAGATCAGCGCCCCGACGACCAGCACCGGCCACGGCATGGGGTGGCCCGCGGCCGCTGCCGCCGCTCCCACCCCCAGCCAGGCCGCTGCCCCGGAAAGTGAGTGTGCCGGACCCATCATGCTCGTCCCCGCCCCAGTGGTGTGGTGTGTTCTGGCCCCGTTGACGGCGTCGCGCGGGCCCGGTCGACGGCACAGCGTAGCGTTGACGATCTTCGTTGGGCCCTCCGGTTCCCTCTTCGGGGGAGAAGCCAGGCAAGATGGGGGCGTGACCCTCATTGATCAGCTGCCGCCCACCGCCGACCCCGATGCCCTCTTCGAGGCCTTCTCCACGTGGGCCGAGGACCAGGGCATCTCCCTGTACCCGGCTCAGGAAGAGGCGCTGATCGAGGTCGTCTCGGGCGCGAACGTCATCCTCTCCACCCCCACCGGCTCCGGTAAGAGCCTGGTCGCGGCCGGCGCGCACTTCACCGCCCTGGCCCAGGACAAGGTCACCTTCTACACGGCGCCGATCAAGGCACTGGTGTCGGAGAAGTTCTTCGACCTGTGCAAGCTCTTCGGCACCGAGAACGTCGGCATGCTGACCGGCGACGCCTCCGTGAACGCCGACGCGCCCGTCATCTGCTGCACCGCCGAGGTGCTGGCCTCCATCGCCCTGCGCGACGGCAAGCACGCCGACATCGGCCAGGTCGTCATGGACGAGTTCCACTTCTACGCGGAGCCCGACCGCGGCTGGGCCTGGCAGATCCCGCTCCTGGAACTCCCCCAGGCGCAGTTCATCCTCATGTCGGCCACCCTCGGCGACGTGTCCCGCTTCGAGGAGGACCTGACCCGGCGCACCGGGCGGCCCACCTCCGTGGTCCGGTCCGCGACCCGTCCCGTGCCGCTGTCGTACGAGTACGTCACCACCCCCATCACCGACACCCTCACCGAGCTGCTGGAGACCAAGCAGGCGCCGGTCTACATCGTCCACTTCACCCAGGCCCAGGCGGTCGAGCGGGCGCAGTCGCTGATGAGCATCAACATGTGCACCCGCGAGGAGAAGGACCGGATCGCCGAGCTGATCGGCAGCTTCCGCTTCACCACCAAGTTCGGCCAGAACCTCTCCCGCTACGTCCGCCACGGCATCGGCGTCCACCACGCCGGCATGCTGCCCAAGTACCGGCGCCTGGTGGAGAAGCTCGCCCAGGCCGGCCTGCTGAAGGTCATCTGCGGCACCGACACCCTCGGCGTGGGCGTCAACGTGCCCATCCGCACCGTGCTGTTCACCGCCCTCACCAAGTACGACGGCAACCGGGTGCGGACGCTGCGCGCCCGTGAGTTCCACCAGATCGCCGGCCGCGCCGGCCGGGCCGGCTTCGACACCGCGGGCTTCGTCGTCGCCCAGGCCCCCGAGCACGTGATCGAGAACGAGAAGGCCCTCGCCAAGGCCGGGGACGACCCGAAGAAGCGCCGCAAGGTGGTCCGCAAGAAGGCCCCCGAGGGCTTCGTCGGCTGGACCGAGAACACCTTCGAGAAGCTCATCGCCTCCGAGCCCGAGCCGCTCACCTCCCGCTTCAAGGTCACCAACATCATGCTGCTCTCGGTGATCGCCCGGCCCGGCAACGCCTTCGAGGCGATGCGCCGCCTGCTGGAGGACAACCACGAGCCGCGCAAGAACCAGCTGCGCCACATCCGCCGCGCCATCGCGATCTACCGCTCCCTGCTGGACGGCGGGGTCGTCGAGCAGCTCGACACCCCCGACGCCGAGGGCCGCACCATCCGGCTGACGGTGGACCTCCAGCAGGACTTCGCCCTCAACCAGCCCCTGTCGACCTTCGCGCTCGCCTCCTTCGACCTCCTCGACCCGGAATCGCCCTCCTACGCCCTGGACATGGTCTCGGTGGTGGAGTCCACCCTCGACGACCCGCGCCAGATCCTGGCCGCCCAGCAGAACAAGGCCCGGGGCGAGGCCGTCGGCGCCATGAAGGCGGACGGCGTCGAGTACGAGGAGCGGATGGAGCGCCTGCAGGACATCTCCTACCCCAAGCCCCTCGAAGAGCTCCTCGTGCACGCCTACGACGTGTACCGCAAGAGCCACCCGTGGGTGGGCGACCACCCCGTCTCGCCCAAGTCCGTGATCCGCGACATGTACGAACGGGCGCTCTCCTTCACCGAGTTCACCTCCTTCTACGAACTGGCCCGCACCGAGGGCATCGTGCTGCGCTACCTCGCGAGCGCGTACAAGGCGCTGGACCACACCATCCCGGACGACCTGAAGTCCGAGGACCTGGAGGACCTCATCGCCTGGCTGGGCGAGATGGTCCGCCAGGTCGACTCCAGCCTGCTCGACGAGTGGGAGCAGCTCGCCAACCCGGAGCTGGAGACGGCCGAGGAGGCCCAGGAGAAGGCCGACCAGGTCAAGCCGGTCACCGCCAACGCGCGCGCCTTCCGGGTCCTGGTCCGCAACGCCATGTTCCGCCGCGTGGAACTGGCGGCCTTCGACGACGTCGCCGAGCTGGGCCGGATGGACGAGGAGTCCGGCTGGGACGCCGACGCCTGGGGCGAGGCGATGGACGCCTACTGGGACGAGTACGACGACCTGGGCACCGGCCCCGACGCCCGCGGCCCGAAGCTCCTCATGATCGAGGAAGACGCGGCGCACGGCCTGTGGCGCGTCCGCCAGACCTTCGCCGACCCCAACGGCGACCATGACTGGGGCATCAGCGCCGAGGTCGATCTCGCGGCCTCCGACGAGGAGGGCCGGGCCGTGCTCCGGGTCACCTCCGTCGGCCAGCTCTGACGCACGGCGCCCCGACCGCCCGCCCCGCCCGCGCGCGGGAACACGTCCGCCGGAACCCGACCGCAGTGGAGGCCCCCTGATGACCAGCCCCGCCGAAAGACTCGTGGACCTGCTCGACCTGGAGCAGATCGAGGTCAACATCTTCCGCGGCCGCAGTCCGCAGGAATCCCTCCAGCGGGTCTTCGGCGGGCAGGTCGCGGGCCAGGCCCTGGTGGCGGCCGGCCGCACCACCGAGGGGGACCGCCCGGTCCACTCGCTGCACGCGTACTTCCTGCGCCCGGGCATCCCGGGCGTGCCCATCGTGTACCAGGTGGAGCGGGTGCGCGACGGCCGCTCCTTCACAACCCGCCGGGTCACCGCCGTGCAGCAGGGCCGCACCATCTTCAACCTCACCGCCTCCTTCCACCAGCCGGAGGAGGGCAGCATCGAGCACCAGCTGCCCCCGCGGCACCTCGTCCCGCCGGACACGCTCCCGAACCTCGCGGACGAGATCCGCGAGCACCTCGGCACGCTGCCCGAGGCCCTGGAGCGGATGGCCCGCCGCCAGCCCTTCGACATCCGCTACGTGGACCGGCTCCGCTGGACCTCCGAGGAGGTCAAGGACGCCGACCCGCGCAGCGCCGTCTGGATGCGCGCCGTCGGACCACTGGGCGACGACCCGCTCGTGCACACCTGCGCGCTGACCTACGCCAGCGACATGACCCTCCTCGACGCCGTGCGCATCCCCGTGGAACCCCTCTGGGGCCCCCGCGGCTTCGACATGGCCTCCCTGGACCACGCCATGTGGTTCCACCGTCCCTTCCGGGCCGACGAGTGGTTCCTGTACGACCAGGAGTCCCCCATCGCCCACGGCGGCCGGGGCCTGGCCCGCGGCCGGATCTACGACGTCGAGGGACGCCTCCTGGTCTCCGTGGTCCAAGAGGGACTCTTCCGCCCCTACGCCTCCCTGAAGGGCTGACCCGCGTGCCCACCCCGCCCCCGACCGCCCCCTGCCCCTGCGGGCTGCCCGCCGACTACGCGAACTGCTGCGGCCGGTACCACTCCGGCGCCCAGCAGGCGCCCACCGCCGAGCTGCTGATGCGCTCGCGCTTCAGCGCCTTCGCCGTCGGCGACGTGCCGTACCTGCTGCGGTCCTGGCACGCCTCGACCCGCCCGCCCCGGCTCGACCTCGACCCGGACCAGCAGTGGGTGCGGCTGGAGATCCTGGGCGCGGAGCGCGGCGCCCTCTTCGACACGGAGGGCTCGGTCGAGTTCCGGGCGCACTATCGCGAGGGCGGCCACACCGGCTCACTCCACGAGAACAGCTCCTTCGCCCGCGAGCGCGGCGCCTGGGTCTACGTGGGCCCGCTCTCGCCCGTCGTCTTCGACTGACCCGCGGGGCGACCCGCACCCCGCCCCGGGCCCCGCTCCGGACCGCGCCTCGGTCAGGGCCAGTCCCAGGCTGGCCCGGTACCAGAGCACCTCGTCCGGCTGCTGCGCCCGGAGCAGCGGAGCCGCCACCGCGGCCGCGGCCGGTGCGTACGGGTGCCCGTACGGCGGCGGGGGTGCGAGGCCGGCCAGCAGGGTCCGCTCCCCCGCGTCCGGCACCACCCCGGCCAGCTCCCCTTCCGTCAGCACCGAGGCGATGACGGCGGCCCGCTCCCAGGGATCCGCGGTACGTCTCAGCCGGAGCCCGGTGTACCGCCCGCGCCAGTTGCGGGCCCGTACGTCCGCCCCGGCACCGAGCCGCTCGCGGTCCTCCGGCGGCAGCGGACCGGCCAGCAGCTCCGGCCGCCGCTCCCCGAACTCCCGCAGCTCCCCGGCGAGGTAGAGCCAGACCAGGGCGCGGTACCGGTTCACGCGGTAGCCGGCCGGGGTGACGTACCCGCACCGGGCGAGGGAGCGCAGCCGCTCCGTACCCGTGCCCAGGAGTTCGGCGCCGGTGACGGTGCCCACGGTGCGTACCCGCTCGCGGAGCGCCTCGGGGAAGCCCTCCCGGCACCTGATCCGGTCGAGCCCGGTGCGGCTGAACCGCTCCGGGCCGGCGTCCGGCCGTAACAGCCCCATCTCCAGGGCCGTTTCGAACTCGGCGCGCCGCAGGCCCAGTTCCTCCGCCGCCCGGGCGAACCCCACGGTCCGCAGCGGACCCCGGCGCGGGCCCGGGACGATCGCGTCCGGTCCGGATCCCGCGGTCCGCGTGACGGCATGCTGCATCGTGCTCATGTCGGTCTCCTCCACGAGTCGTTGACCACTCTGTGTGAAGACCGTAACTCAGCGCGACGAAATCCGCTCAGGCCTGTGGAAAACTCCGCAGGGCCCCGTCAGCCCTGCCCGTCCTGTCCGTCCTGTCAGCCATTTCAGCCCCGCCCGAGTCGCCCGCCCCGGCCGGCCCGCCCTCAGTCGACGCGGCTGCGCTCCTCCACGCCGAGGTGCTCACCGACCCGGTTGACCAGCAGCGTCATCTCGTACGCCACCTGACCGATGTCGGCCTCCGCCGCGCTCAGCACGCACAGGCTGCTGCCCGGCCCCGCGGCCATCACGAAGAGCGTCCCCTCGTCGTACTCGACCATCGTCTGCCGCACCTGTCCGGCCCTGAAGTGCATGCCGGACCCCTTGGCCAGGCTCTGCAGCCCGGCCGACACCGCGGCCAGGTGCTCCGCGTCGGCCCGCTCCAACCCGCTGCTCGCCCCGGTGACCAGTCCGTCGTTGGACAGCACGATCGCGTGCCGCACCTGGTCCACCCTGCGCATCAGATCGTCAAGCAACCAGTCGAGCTGCCTGTCCAGCGCCATGTCGTCGCCCTCCCCGTTCGCGCGGTCGCCCCCGTCCCCGCGTACCTGTCCCGCCAGCCAACCCCACCAGCGGCTTTCGGGCAAGGCGCAGGCCCGGTTGGTGGTGAGAATGACCAAAGAGGAGTGGCGGGCGGGAAGGCCCCGGTCACGGGCATGATCCGGTCCGCCGGGCGTTCTCCCAGACGGGAGGGGCTCGCACCGCCCCGATCCGGTGCCTCCCCGGCGCCTCGGGACCTGGCCCCCGGCACCCCCGCAGCGCTGTCAAGAGCGCCGTTCAGGCCTGCCCCGGCGGCGACCCGACCGACTCCAGCAGCCGCGCGGTGTGCACCCGCCCCGCGTACTCGACCAGCCTGATGAGCACTTCCTTCCCCGAGTCCTTGTCCCGCGCGTCACACAGCACCACCGGTGTCCCCTGGTCCAGGTCCAGCGCGCGGGCCACGTCGTGCGCCCCGTAACGCCGCGCCCCCACGAAACAGTTGACCGCCACCACGAAGGGGATGTGCCGGTGCTCGAAGTAGTCCACGGCGGGGAAGCAGTCCTCCAGCCGCCGGGTGTCCGCCAGCACCACCGCGCCCAGCGCCCCCTGCGACAGCTCGTCCCACAGGAACCAGAAGCGGTCCTGCCCCGGCGTCCCGAACAGGTACAGCGACAGCCCTGAACGGATCGTGATCCGTCCGAAGTCCATGGCCACGGTCGTGGTCCGCTTCTGGTCGACGCCCCCGGTGTCGTCGACCAGCTCGCCGGCCTCGCTGAGGAGCTCCTCGGTGCGCAGCGGGCGTATCTCGCTCACCGCGCCGACCAGGGTGGTCTTGCCCACCCCGAAGCCCCCCGCCACCAGAATCTTCAGCGCGAGGGCGGCCGGATCCCCGGCCGAGCCGTCGACATGTCCCATCACAGCGCTCGCAATCCCTCGATGACTTCACGCAGAATCCGCTCGTCCGGCAGCTGCGCCGGCGGTACGGGGCGGCTCACCCGGACGTGGCCCGCCTCCAGAAGGTCCCCGAGCAGTACGCGCACCACGCCGACCGGCAGGTCCGCCTCCGCCGCGAGTTCCGCGACCGACTGGGTCTCGTCGCGGCAGAGGCCCAGCAGGGCCCGGTGTTCGGGGCCGAGGAGCGACTCGGCCGCCGCGTCCAGCCCTTCGGGGTCGACGACCACCAGCGCGATCAGGTCGAAGCGCACCCCGCTGGGCCCCGGCTTCGTGCGCCCGCCGGTCATCGCGTACGGACGTACAAGCGGGCCCGCGTCGGCGTCGTACCAGCGTCCACCCGTCATCTGCCCGGCCCGTCCCGTCAGCCCGCGGCCGGCGGCCGCGCCGCGGACCGCGGCGGTGTGTAGAGGTGTTCGCCGACCCGCTTGACCAGGCGGGCCATCTCGTAGGCGATGAGGCCGATGTCGGCGGAGGCGGCGCTGAGCACGGCGAGGCACGAGCCGTCCCCGGCCGCGGCGACGAAGAGGAAGCCGTCGTCCATCTCGACCATGGTCTGGCGCACTCCGCCGGTGCGGAAGTGCCGGCCCGTGCCCTTGGCGAGGCTGTGGAACCCGGAGGCCACGGCCGCCAGGTGCTCGGCGTCCTCGCGGGTGAGCGCGCTGGAGGCGCCCACGGCCAGGCCGTCGTTGGACAGCACCACGGCGTGCCGGACCTCGCGGACCCGCGCCACCATGTCGTCCAGCAGCCAGTCGAGTTCGCCGGACCGGCGGGCCGTGTCCATGTCGGGTCTGTGGTGTTCGATCACGACTGGTCTCCTTCGGTGGCTGCGTTCTTGGCGTCGTCGGTGCCCCGGGCCCAGCCGGCGCGGTAGGCGGCCATCCGGTCGCGGGCCTCCTCGGGGGTGCGGCCCGGGGGGTCCTCGGGGGCGCGGGAACCGGCGGCGGGAGCGGGTGCCGGGGCCTCGCGCAGCTGCGGGACGAGGCTGGCCTGGCGTACCCGGCGGGGCAGTTCGGTGACCCCGGCCGGAAGGGGGCCAGCCGGGGACGGCGGGGCGGGCGGGACCTGCGGGGAGGTCCCGGGAGCCGAGTTGCGTACGCCCGCCCCCGCGGCACCCCGCGGGCGCAGCGCCGCCACCGGGGCCGGGGGGTGCTCGCCCTCGGGCGGACCGGCCGGACCGGGGCGGCTCCGCTCGGCGGGTGCGGGGCCTGGCCGGTCCGAAGGGGCTGGGGCGGGACGGCCGGCGGGGTCGGGTCCCGAACGGTCGGCGGGGCGGATGCCGTTGCCCGCGCCGGGGAGCGCTCCGTCGAGTGGGAAGGCACCGTCGGCGGGAGCGGGCCGGCCGGCCGGGGCGTGGCGGGCTTCGACCTGACGGGCGCCGCGCACGGAGATCAGCGGCTCGGGCTCCTCGTCGCGGGGCCGGCCGCCGGGGCGCTCGTCCTCGCCGATGGTCAGGGCCCCCTGCAGCAGCGCGGTCGGGAGCAGGACCACCGCCGTGGTGCCACCGTACGGTGACATGCGCAAGTGCACTTTCACATGGTGCCGGGCGGCCAGTCGGCTCACCACGAACAGGCCGAGCCGGTCGCTGTCGAAGAGGTCCAGGGCCTCGGACTGCTCGATCCGCCGGTTGGCCTCGGCGAGCGTCTCGGGGCCCATGCCCAGGCCGCGGTCCTCGACCTCCAGGACGTAGCCGTTGCCGACGGGCTCCCCGCTCACCCGGACCTTGGTGTGCGGCGGAGAGAAGGTGGCGGCGTTCTCGATGAGTTCGGCCAGCAGGTGGGTGAGGTCGGCGACGGCCGCGCCGATGACGGAGGCCTCCGCCAGCTGCCGGACCTCGATCCGAGGGTAGTCCTCGATCTCGGAGACGGCGGCGCGGACGACGTTGGTGAGCGCCACCGGCATCCGCCAGGCCCGGCCGGGCGCGGCTCCCGAGAGGATGATCAGGCTCTCGGCGTGCCGGCGCATGCGGGTGGTGAGGTGGTCGAGGCGGAAGAGGTCGCCGAGTTCGCTGGGGTCGTCGGCGCGGCGTTCCATGGAGTCGAGCAGGCTGAGCTGGCGGTGGACGAGGACCTGGCTGCGGCGCGCGAGGTTGACGAAGACCCCGGAGACGCCGCTGGCCAGTTCGGCGCGTTCGACGGCGGCGCTGAGCGCGGCCCGGTGGACGGTGGAGAGCGCCTCGCCGACCTGTGCGATCTCGTCCTCGGCCGGGTGTCCGGGCGGCGCCTCGGCGGTGGCGTCGACGTCCTGTCCGGCGCGCAGCCGGTCCATGGCCCAGGGGAGTTTGTGGTGGGCGATCTCCAGGGCGCCGTTGCGCAGGGAGACCAGCTCGACGACCAGGCCCCGGCCGATCCGCACCGAGATCACGAGGGAGGCGGCGACGGCGACGAGGCCGAACAGGACTGCGGCGCCGGCCACGCTGACGAGTCCGCCGTAGAGGGGGTCGGTCCGGTGGGCGCTGCCGGTGTGCCCGGCGGCTTCGGCCTCGCGCATGGCGTCGGCCACGGCGCCGTGGGCGGCTTCCCAGTCGGCGGGCACGGTGCGGACGGGCTGCTTGCCGGGGGCGGCGAGGGCTCCGGTGAGCTTGTTCTCCGCCAGGGTCAGCACGGTGTGTGCGGCACCCCTGGTGGTGGCCCGCCAGTCCGCGCGGACCGCGGCGGGGAGGTCGGGGGCGACCGCGGCGACGAGGGTGCGGCGGCTCGCGACGGCACCGGTGAACCGGCGGAGCGTCTCGGTCGTGAGCGTGCCCTTGGCGTCGCGCTGGGCGAGCAGGGCGTCCTCGCGGGAGAGGAGTTCGGCGGCCCGGGCGAAGTCGAGCAGGACCCGGGCGTCGGTGCCGCGGTCGCCGTCCTGGCTGCCGGCGAGCGCGCCGCCGACGGCGAAGGCGCTGTCGATCACACGGGTGTACGTGTCGAAGACCGCGGACGGTGTGGCCTTGGGGGCGCCGGTGTCGGAGCGGGCGGCCGTCAGGGCGCCCGCGTCGCGGACGAAGGTGCGGAGGCGGGCGGCGACGCTCGGGGGGTAGTCGCCGGCGTCTGCGACGGTGTGCCGGTCGCCGAGCCGGAGTGCGGCCAGGGCGGTGTCGGTGCGCCGGCCCTGGGTTTCGAGGGCGGCGGCGCGGTCCGGGGCGGGGGCGGCGGCGTTGCGTACGGCGGCGATACGTTCCGCCTGGAGTTCGGTGACCGCCTTGGCCAGGGGGATGCGGATCTCGGTGTCCACCTGCTGGAGGCGGCTCAGGCGGGCCACGTCCTGGGCGGTGCTGACGGTGGCGAAGGCCCAGAGGGCGAGCAGGGACACCACGGGCACCATGAGGAGCGAGACGATCTTGGCGCGGACGGTGCGGGGGCGCAGGCCGGGGCGGCGGCGTTGGGGGGCGGCGGCCGGGGCGGGGTGGGGGTCCGGGAGCGGGTGGCGGTCCGCGGGGTGTTCCTCGGCCGGGGGGCCCGCGTGCGCGCGGCGGCCGCGCGCCGGGGGCGCGGGCAGGGCGGGCGCTGCTGCGTCCGGGGTCCTGCGGGGTGTGCGCATGAGCTCCTCGTTCCGGATGACGGTGCGGCGGGTCGCGGGCGGGCGGACGGGGGCGGGCCCGGCGGGGCGGGCGCGCGGGGCGGGCGCGAGGTGGTTGGGATGTGTCAGTGGGCGGGGGCCCCGGCACCGAGCCGCTGGGCCGAGGCGGAGGCGGCGCGTTCGTCCGCGGTCGGGGAGAGCGCGACGAAGGCGGAGGTGAGGAAGAGGTACGAGCCGAGGCCCACGGCCAGGGGGAAGACGAACTGCATCGCGGTGGCGCCGGGGAGGGCCGCGTCGGAGGGGGCCACGGTGACCGAGACGGCCATCATCCCGGTGTAGTGCATGCTGCTGACGGCGGCGCCCATGACCAGGGAGGCGACGGCGACGGCCACCGGCGACTTGATGTTGAGGGCGGCCCAGAGCGCGGCGGTCGCGGCGACGACGGCGATGGCGACGGAGATGCCGACGGTGAGGGGGTCGTATGACATGTCACCGTGCAATCGCAGTGCGGCCATGCCGAGGTAGTGCATGCTCGCCACGCCGAGGCCGGTGGTGAGGCCGCCGAGGACGAGGGCACGGCCGCGGTCCTTGCCGTAGCCGACGGCGAACACCCCGGCGCCGACCACGGCCATGGCGACGAGCAGGCTCAGGATGGTCAGCGGCACGTTGTAGTGGATCTCGGTGCCGGTGACGCTGAAGCCGAGCATCGCGACGAAGTGCATGGTCCAGATGCCGGTGCCGATGGCGGAGGCGGCGGTCAGCAGCCAGTTGCGCCGGGAGCGTCCGGTCGCGCCGAGCGCGCGGACGGTGCAGCGCAGCCCGAGGGCGGCGCCGATGGAGGCCATCACGTATGACAGCACGGGGGTCAGCCAGCCGAAGGCCGCGTGGTCCAGGTGTCCCATGGCCCCGGGACGCTAGTCCGGGTGAGGGCGCGAACAAGGGGCGCATTTCGAAAGCTGCTGGAATATGACAGAGATACGTTCTCGTACGATCACACCGGGTGGCATGGTGCACACGGAATGTATGACGGGCACCGCACTCCCGTGGGGGATCATGGGCGCATGAGCGACGACCACACACACGTCCAGGAGTTCTTCGGCGCCCGGGCGGCCGCCTGGGACACCAAGTTCCCCGACGACGCCCCCGCCTTCGAGGCCGCGGTGGCGGAGTTCGGCCTGCACCCGGGCGACCGCGTCCTGGACGCCGGCTGCGGCACCGGGCGCGCCCTGACCCCGCTGCGCCGGGCCGTGGGCCCGTCCGGCACCGTCGTCGGCGCCGACCTCACGCCCGAGATGCTGGCCCGGGCCGTCGCGGCCGGGCGCGACCGCGCCGGCGCTCTGCTGTGCGCGGACGTGGCCCGCCTGCCGCTGCGGGACGGCTGCCTCGACGCGGTCTTCGCCGCGGGGCTCATCGCCCACCTGCCCGAACCCGCCGAGAACCTAAGGGAGTTGGCACGCGTCGTGCGTCCCGGCGGCCGGCTGGCGCTGTTCCACCCGATCGGCCGCGCCGCACTGGCGGCTCGCCACGGCCGCCGGCTGACCCCGGACGACCTGCGCGCCGAGGCCAACCTCGGCCCGCTGCTGGCCGGTTCGGGCTGGCGGATGGTGTCGTACGCCGACGAGGACGCCCGTTTCCTGGCCCTGGCGGTACGTCAGGACTGACGGCCGGCGTCCTCGGCCATGGCCTCCCGCAGCTCGTGCGGCACCGGGCAGCCGCGGACGCCGGGCACCGGGAAGGTGCCGAGGGCGGACACCTCGTACCCGTCCGGGTAGCCCTTGATCTCGGGGTTCTGGCGGGCGTAGTGCGGGGCCCTGCGCGGCGGCATCAGGCGGACGGCCCGGCCCCGCAGCCGCAGGGCGCCGCGGACCAGGGCGCGGACCGCCGGGCGCGGGGGCTCGTACCGGAAGGCCGCCAGCAGCGGCTCGTCGAGCAGGGCGAGGCTGGCCGCCTTCAGCGCGGGCGCGAGCGGGGCCGGGTACCAGGAGGCCATCAGCCCGAGGGTGGCGTCGGAGACCTTGCGGCCGCCCTCGTCCCAGCCGAAGTGCTCCTTCTCGTAGGCGTCGAGGAAGGCCTCGAACTCCTCGAAGGTGGCGGGGATGTCCTGGATGCCCATGTGACGCCCCAGTGTGGCGTAGTACCGCGCCGCGGCGCGGGTCTCGTGCCCCGTCATGGGGCGCCAGCCGTAGACGTCCATCCAGCGCTTGGGGATCACGACGAAGGTGCACAGGACGTAGCGCATGTCGTCGTTGGAGATGTCGTAGCTGCGGTGCATCCGGTTGATGCGGCGGATCGCCGTGCGGCCCTGCTCGCTGTCGAAGCCGTGCTCGACGACCGCGTCGAGGAGGAGCGCGGTGTCGTCGTACCGCTTCTGCGGGCGCTCGGTGAACTCGGCGGTCTCGGCGAGCAGCCGTCCGATGCTGGGGACGGCGTACGTGCGGTACAGGGCGAGCTCCAGGGCCCGGGTGAAGTCCCACGGGAACTCGTAGGTGGCGGTCAGCCGGTAGATCGTGAGGAAGTCCTTCTCGGGGTCGAGCCGGAGGATCTCCTTGAGCCGGTCGTAACGCTTCACCTGGTTCCCCTTCAGTCGCGGAACCCCAACTCTACGTGCGGGAACATGCTTTGGCAGACGGATATCCGGCCCGTGCGCAGCGGTCGGCCCGGGCTCCCGGGCGGGGTGACGCGGGGGTGCCGCCGGGGGTGGCGGGGGCGTGCGGTACGGCGTGGCCGGAAGGCCCCGGGGGTGGGCGGCCCGGTCTGGCGGCGGGGTCCGCGGCAGGGCGGGCGACGGGCGGCGGAAATCATCGAGGCGGGCTCTCGACGTGTGGGTTACTCACTGGTTAGGGTGCGCCGACGAACATCCGATGGGGAGGGCACGTGGCCGGTACGGACGAGGACGAGGGCGCTGTGACGGCGGGGGACGCCGCCGGGCAGGACGCCGGCGGCTCGCTCTTCGTGCTGTCCGCGGTGCTGCTCACGCCGGCACGGTTCCCCAGCGTCCTCGGCGACGACTACCCCGAGGCGTGCGCGCTGCTCGGCCTGACCCCGTACGCGGAGGGGTACGGGATGGTGCTCGGCCAGGACGAGGAGGGCGCCCGCTGGACCGTGATCGTCGACGACGTGTCGCTGGTCGCGGTGGCCATCGCGTCCTGGGACTGCGGCATGGAGTACGACCTGTCGCCCGACGAGCGGACCATCGTGGCCTCTCTCGGGGGCTGGCCGATCGACCTCGCCGTGGCCGCGCCCGGCCTGCCGGAGCCGCACGATCCCGAGCAGGGCGCCGACGGGACCCTCCGGGTGCCGCTCGCGCCGCCGGCCGGGGGCGTGTGGGGGCCCGCGCAGCGCCGGATGGGAGCCGACGAGATCGGGGCCCGGTGGGGTGAGTGGCGCGAGCAGTTCGACGTGCCGGAGGCGGAAGGCGCCGACGGTGACGATGACGGTGATGCCGCGGGTGCGGGGGACGCCGCCGGGGCGGACCCTGCCGCTGAGGACGGTGCCGCCGGGGCGGAAGGTGGCGACGGTGCCGCCGGTGGCCGGTACGGGCACGAGGGGGTGCGGCGGGTGCTGGACGAGGCCCGTGCGTACGTCGACGCGCCCCCGCCGCCGGGACGGATCCGGTCGTCGTTCGTGTCGGACGAGGCGCGGATGCTGCGGGTGGACGGTCCCGGCTGGTCGATGGTGGCCCGTACCGACGACATCGCGTTCGTGCTGCTCGACGACGAGCCCGGTGGCGTGATCCCGATCGGGCGCGGGGCCGAACTCCCGGGGCTGCTCGCCTCGTTGGACGAGATCGCGGTCCGGCCCTCCTGACGGGGCACGGCCCGTTCCGGGCCCGGTCGGGCGCTTACGATCACGTGTGACATGTCAGCGTGACATGTGAAATGGCGCGATCGGGAGGTACGGGCGTGACCCAGGTGCACTGCGAGCCCATCGGTACGGTGACCGGCGGACGGACCGAGGTCGTGGACGACGACTGGGGCCGCGAGACGGCGGTGATCCGCCTGGACCCGGTCCGGTTCGGGCCCGAGGCGCTGTTCGGCCTGGCGGACTTCTCCCACATCGAGGTCGTCTACCACTTCGACCGGGTCGCCGAGGAGCGGATCGAGACCGGCGCCCGCCACCCACGCGGCAACCAGGACTGGCCGCTGGTCGGCATCTTCGCCCAGCGCGGCAAGAACCGCCCCAACCGGCTGGCCGTCTCGCGCTGCAGCGTGCTGAAGGTCGATGGCCTGGACGTGCACGTGGCGGGCCTCGACGCGGTCGACGGCACCCCCGTCCTGGACATCAAGCCCTGGATGGCCGAGTTCGGCCCCCGCGGCGAGGTACGTCAGGCCGAGTGGTCCGCCGAGCTGATGCGCGACTACTACTGAGATCGCCGCCGGGCAGCCGGGGCCGTGTGCGCAGCCCCGGCCCGGCTCCGACGGGTGTCGTCCCGGCACCGCGTCAGACGCGTTCCAGCGGGACGTGTTCGCCCTCCGGCGCCTCGACGGTGATGGCGTCGCCCGGCCGGACCACGCCGCCCCGGCGCACCACGCCCATCACGCCCGCCTTGCGCACGACCGCCCCCGACTCGTCCCGC
Source organism: Streptomyces sp. NPDC101118 (assembly GCF_044759445.1). Taxonomy (NCBI): domain Bacteria; kingdom Bacillati; phylum Actinomycetota; class Actinomycetes; order Kitasatosporales; family Streptomycetaceae; genus Streptomyces; species Streptomyces sp. NPDC101118. Next base: position 146,260 of record NZ_JBIVZG010000008.1, read on the forward strand.
CCGACGACCTGCTTGAGCAGCCCGTCCTGGAAGTTGTCGATCTGGAGGCACGGGTTCCGCAGGCCGGTGACCTCCACGACCGCATCCTCCCCGAGGTGCAGCAGCGTTCCGCGCGAAAGTGCGAGCAGGTCGATGCCCTCGGTGGTGACGTTCTCGCCGAGCTGTCCGGAGGCCACGTCGAAGCCCGCCCCGGCGACCTCCTCGAAGAGCTCCCGGTGGATCAGGTGCACCTGCCGGAGGTTCGGCTGCGTGGGGTCCTGCGCCACGCGCGAGCGGTGCTTGACCGTCACCCCGCAGTGGACGTCCCCCTCGACGCCCAGTCCGGTGAGCAGCGTGATGCTGTCCCGGTTCGGCTTGGTGAACGAGTACGCGCCGTTGCTGCTGACCGCCGTGATGGTTGCGCCCATCCTCAGTCCTTCCCCCTCGTGTCGGGCCGGATCCCCGGCCCCAGGATCCCCGGCCTCAGCGTCCGAGCCGCTTGCGGCCCACGCCCCGCACCCTGCGCCGCTGCGAGTCGTCGAGCAGCAGGTACGCGGCGGCCGGCACGCCGATCAGGACGAGCAGACCCGCCCAGAAGCCGACGGCCCAGAACAGTACGATCGCCGCCACCACTCCGGCGGCGGCCACCTTCCCGCGGTTCGACATCCCGAACGCCTCCTTCCGGCCTCGTGCTCTCTCAACGCTCCGGCTCCCGGCGCCGTTCCCGCGGTGCGGAAGTGACCCGGGTCACGGCGCGGCCGCTCCCGTCGGGGCGTCCAGCGGAGTACCCTCGGCCGCCCCGGCCCCCAGTAGTCAAATTTGAGGAATGCGTGCTCCCAGAGATCTCCGACCTCGCCCGCTGCCACGCCGTCTTCCTGCCCGGATCGCCCGCCCGCACCGGCAGGTTCGCCCTCTGGCACCCCGGTCCCGACCTCGACGCACCGGATGCGGCGCCCCCGGCCGCGTTCCCCACCACGCTCCCGTCGACGCTGCCGTCCGGCACCGACGAAGTACTCGCCACCGTGGCCCCCGGCCCGGCCGGTGACCCCGCAGCACCCCGCCTCGTCCGCACGACCGCGCGCCTGGTCTCCGTACGGGACGCCCTGCCCCTCCTGACCAGGGCCCGCGCCGCCGCGCGCGACGAACCCGCCCTGGCCGGGACGCCCGCCGCCTTCTGGGGCGCGGCGGCACTCCAGGCCCTGCACCTCACCGCACGCGGGCTGCTGCTGCCCGGCCTGACCGAGGACGGCCACGACGCGTGGCGGGCGGGGCCGCTGGGCACCGAGGACCACCGCAGGGTCCGTGAGCTGGCGGCCGCCATGCCGCCCTCCGCGCACTGCGTCCCGCTGCCGGGACCCGGCCCGCTGCGGCTGCCCGATCCCGAGGCACTGGTACGGGCCTTTCTCGACGCGGTGGCCGACACGCTGCCGCGGTCCCCCGCCGCCGGGACCGCCGCGGGCGCACCGGCCTTCGCCGCCGTCCCGCCGCTGCGGCCGGCCCGGCCGGAACTGCGCGCCTGGGCCGCCGACGTGGCCGCGGGCCACGACGCCGGAGTGCGGATCTCGCTGCGCGTGGAGCTGCCCGGGCTGCCGGACTCCGCCGGGGCCGGGGAGCCGGGCGGGCCGGGCGGGCCGGGCGGGCCGGGCGGGCCGGACCTGTCGGGTGCCGTGTTCCGTGTCGTACTGCAATTGCACAGCCTCGGCGACGCTTCCGTGGTCGCCGATGCCGCCGACGTGTGGCGCGGCACCGGCGCCGCCGCCCGGTCCTTCTCGCCGCGGGCCCGGCTGGACGCGCTGCTCGCGCTGCGCCGGGCCGCACTCCTGTGGTCGCCGCTCACGCCGATGCTGACCGCCGCCGTACCGGACGCGGTCGAACTGGCCGACGAGGAGGTCACAGAGCTGCTGGGCGAGGCGTCCCGTGCGCTGGCCGCCGACGGCGTGGACGTGCACTGGCCCCGGCAGCTGGCGCGCCGGCTGACCGCGCGGGCGGTGGTCGGCCCGCCGGAGGAGCCCGGCGCACCCGAGCCCTCCGCCCGGCCCGGAGCGTACGGACCCGAGCACGCGCCGGGCGGCGCCTCCCTGCTCTCTCCCGATGCGCTGCTCGCCTTCGACTGGTCGTTCGCCCTGGGCGACCGGCCGCTGTCCCGCGCCGAACTGGACCGGCTGGCCGAGGCGGGCCGGCCGCTGGTGCGGCTGCGCGACCAGTGGGTGCTGATCGACCCCGCGGAGGCCCGGCGCGCCCAGCGGCGCCAGGACCGCAAGGTGCCCGTGGTGGACGCGCTGGCCGCCGTACTGACCGGCACGGCGGAGGTGGACGGCGAGCGGTTCGACGTCACCGCGACCGGTCCCCTGGAGCGCCTCCGGCAGCGACTGGCCGACCCCGAGCGCGGCGACGAGCCGCACGGCACGGGCGATCCCGTCCCGCCCGTGCCCCAACCGCCGGGACTCAACGCGGTGTTGCGCGACTACCAGCTCCGCGGACTCGACTGGCTGGCCCGGATGACCGCGCTCGGCCTCGGCGGCTGTCTGGCGGACGACATGGGCCTCGGCAAGACCGTGACCCTGATCGCGCTGCACCTGCACCGCCAGGCCGATCCCACGACCGCGGGGCCCACCCTGGTCGTCTGCCCGGCCTCGCTGCTGGGCAACTGGGAGCGGGAGGTGGGGAAGTTCGCGCCGGGCACCCCGGTACGGCGTTTCCACGGCGGCGCCCGGAGCCTGGGAGGAGCGGCCGCGGCCACCGGCCCGGCCGCGGACACCGGCACCGGCACCGGCACCGGCACCGGCACCGGCGGGGGGACCGGCATCGGCCAGGGGGCCGGGCCGGTCGCCGGCGAGATCGTGCTCACCACGTACGGGACGATGCGCCTGGACGCACCCGCGCTCGCCGCCGTCCCCTGGGGCCTGGTCGTCGCGGACGAGGCGCAGCACGTGAAGAACCCGCGCTCGGGGACGGCCCGGGCGCTGCGGACGATCGGCGGGAAGGCGCGGGTGGCGCTCACCGGAACTCCGGTCGAGAACAACCTGTCGGAGCTGTGGGCCGTACTGGACTGGACGACGCCCGGGCTGCTGGGGCGGCTGGGCACGTTCCGTTCGCGGTACGCGGCGGCTGTCGAGGGCGGGGCCGATCCCCTCGCGGCGCAGCGGCTGGCCGCGCTGGTGCGGCCGTTCCTGCTGCGGCGCCGCAAGTCCGATCCGGGCATCGCGCCCGAGCTGCCGCCGAAGACGGAGACCGACCACGCGGTGTCCCTGACGGCCGAACAGGCGGGCCTGTACGAGGCGGTGGTGCGGGAGACGCTGGCGGAGATCGCGGCCGCGGACGGACTGGCCCGGCGCGGTCTGGTCGTGAAACTGCTGACCTCGCTGAAGCAGATCTGCAACCACCCGGCGCAGTACCTCAAGGAGGAGCGGCCGCGGGTGGCGGGCCGCTCGGGGAAGCTGGAGCTGCTGGACGAACTGCTGGACACGGTCCTCGCGGAGGGCGGTTCGGTGCTGGTCTTCACGCAGTACGTGGCGATGGCCCGGATCGTCGAGCGGCACCTGGCGGCGCGCGGTGTGGCGGCGCAGCTGCTGCACGGGGGGACGCCGGTGCGGCGGCGCGAGGAGCTGGTGGACCGGTTCCAGTCGGGTGGGGTGCCGGTGTTCCTGCTGTCGTTGCGGGCCGCGGGCACGGGGCTGAACCTCACCCGGGCCGGCCATGTGGTGCACTACGACCGCTGGTGGAACCCGGCGGTGGAGGCGCAGGCGACGGACCGCGCGTACCGCATCGGGCAGACGCAGCCGGTGCAGGTGCACCGGCTGGTGGCGGAGGGCACGGTCGAGGACCGGATCGCCGCGCTGCTGGAGCGGAAGAGGGCGCTGGCCGACGCGGTGCTCGCGGGAGGCGAGACCGCGCTGACCGAACTGACCGACGCGGAACTGGCGGAGCTCGTGGAGCTGCGGGGAGGCATGCGGTGACGGGGATGGGTGCGGGTATGGGTGCGGGTACGGGCCCGGGGACGGCGGGTTACGGCGATGCGCGCGGCGGTCACGGGGAGGAGGGGCGGGAGCTGACGTTCGCGGCGCTGCCGCCGGCCGCTCACGGGCGGGGTTTCGCGGACACCTGGTGGGGCCGGGCGTGGCTGCGGGCGCTGGAGCACAGCGCGCTCGACGGCTCGCAGGTCAAGCTCGGGCGGCGGCTGGCGCGGGCCGGCGGGGTCGGGGCGGTTTCGGTGCGTCCCGGGAGGCTGACGGCCGTGGTCACGGACGGGGACGGGGAGGCGTACCGCGCCGATGTGCTGGTGCGGTGTTTCGACGCGGGCGACTGGGACCGGCTGCTGGCGGTCGCGGCCGGCGAGGCGGGGCACATCGCGGCGCTGCTGGACCGGGTGGTGCCGCCCGAGCTGGTGCAGGACGCGGATGCGGCCGGGGTGGAACTCCTGCCGGGCATCGGCGACTTGGAGCCCGAGTGTGAGTGCGGGGAGTGGGACCACTGTGCGCACAGCGCGGCCCTGTGCCACGAGGTGGCGCGGCTGCTGGACCGCGATCCGTTCGTGCTGATGCTGTTGCGGGGGCGCGGGGAGCGTGAGGTGCTGGACGCGCTGCAGGTGCGGGCGGCCGGGCTGGCCGGGGCGGGCGTGGGGTCCGGTGCGGGGGCCGGTGCCGGGTCTGGTGCCGGGTCCGGTGCCGGGTCCGGTGACCGGGGTGGTGCCGGGGGTGGTGCGGATGGGGCGGGTGCCGTCGGCTCCGAGGGGGCCGTGGAGGGGGTGGATGCGGCCGAGGCGTTCGCGACCGCCGCGATCCTGTTGGCGCCGTTGCCGGAGCTGCCCGGTGTGCCGGAGGTGCCGGGGCAGCCGCCGTCGCTGGACACGGAGCGGGAGCCGGGGGGCGGGGTCGATGTGGACGCGCTGGAGTTCCTGGCCGAGTCCGCGGCCCGGGTGGCCCACCGGTTGCTGGCCGAGGCGGTGGCGCCAGGGCACGAACTCCGGCCGTGCGAGATCTCGCTGACGCCGGATCAGGATGCGGTGCGGCTTGCCGCGGACGCCGCCGATCTGCGGGTGCTGGGGCGCCTGGCGGCCGGGACGGGGCGCGACCGGCGCGGGCTGGCGCTGGCGGTGCGGGCCTGGCGGTACGGGGGCGCCGCGGCGCTGGAGGTGCTGGAGGAGGAGTGGGAGCCGGGGCGGGAGGAGCGGGTCCGGATGCGGGCGGCGCTGGCGGCCGCCTGGGAGGAGGGCGAGGGCCCGGTGCTCCGCGGGGTGCGGAACCGGTGGACCGTACGCGACTCCGGCGCGCAGCTGCGCTACGGGCGCGACGGGCGCTGGTGGCCCTTCCGTGAGGAGGCCGGCCGGTGGGTGCCCGCGGGTGCGGGCGAGCCCGACCCGGCCGCGGCCCTGTCCGTACTGGACCCCGGCGACTCGGAGCCGGGCGACGCGGAGCCGGACGGCTGATCGGGGGCTGGGCGGCCCGCCCCGTCCCGGGCCGGCCCCGCCCCCGTACCGGGCCGCCCCGCCCCCCGTCTGCGGGGCGGCCCGGGATCCGTGGTTCCGCGCGGTGGCGGTGTCAGTGCGTCGCGGCCTCCAGGAGGAGGCGGGAGAGTTCGTGCGGCTGGGAGAACATGGGCCAGTGGCCGGTGTCGAGTTCGGCCAGGCGCCAGGTGTCGTGTTTGAGCAGCGCGGCGGCGTCGGGGCCCGGTTCGGCGCCGTCCAGCAGGCATTTGACGTACAGGGCGGGCAAGTCGCCGAGCGGGCGGCCGAGTACGGCAGGTTCGGTGAGGGTCGCGCCGGGGTGCGGGGTGGCGCCGTCGACGAGGTGCGCGATCTGCTCGTCGGTGAGGCCCTGGCCGGCGTAGTCGGCGGCGGCCGGCGGCGGCCAGAAGCCGTCGTGGGCCGCGATGGCGGCCTCCACCATGGCGCGGCCGGCGGGCCAGGCGGAGACGAACGACTCGCCGTGCGCGGGGACGTTGGAGTCGACGAAGACGACCCGGGTGAGGCGGTCGCCGATGCGCTCGGCGGCCTGGCCGACGGGGATGCCCGAGTAGCTGTGTCCGACCAGCACCACGTCGCGCAGGTCGGCGCCGACGACGGCGTCGACGACGTCCTGGACGTGGGTGGCCTGTCCGGCGGGGGTGCCGCGGCGCTCCGCCAGGCCGGTCAGGGTCAGCGGGTGTGCGCCGTGGCCGGCCGCGCGGAGGTCGCGTACGACGGTGTCCCAGGCCCATGCGCCCAGCCAGGCCCCCGGCACGAGTACGAATTCGCTCATGGCCGCCACGCTAGCCGGTGGCACTGACAGCCGGCCGTTCCCGGCGGGCGGCCGCGCCCGGCTCCGGTCACGGCAGCGCCGCGCGCCGGGTCACAGCCGGTCGGCGGCGGTGGTCCTGCGGCGCGGGCCGGCCGCCTCGCGGATCTCGTCGGTGGCCGCGTGGAAGGCGGGGGCGGCGCGGCTGAAGTAGTCGAAGAGCAGGTCGAGTTCGTCGGCCGAGTAGGTGTCGAGGAGCTCGGCGATGCGGCGCCTGGCCGGGGAGACGACGTCGTCCACGTCGGCGAGCGCGTACGGGACGGGTTCGACGAGCACCTTGCGGCGGTCGCCGGGATCGGTGGTGCGGCGTACGTAGCCGGCCCGCTGGAGGCGGTCGATGAGGCGGGTGGTGGCGCCGGTGGTGAGTCCGGTGCGGGCGGAGAGTTCGCCGGAGGTGAGCGGTCCCTCGCGGGTGAGGTGGCTGAGGGCGAACCACTCGGAGGGCTGGAGTCCCGCGGCCTCGGCGCCGGCCATTCCGTGCAGGCCGACGGCGTCGACGTACTGGCGGAAGACGGCGCGCCGGTCGTCCGGGCGCCGGTCTTCTGGCGCGGTGCCGGGCATGGTTCCCCCTGGGTGCCTCGCGGTGTCTGCGGGGTGGCGTCGTGGTGGCGCGGCCCCCGGCAACCCTAGCCAAGGCGGCCGTGGGGCGCCTCTCCGGCGTGCGGCGCGAATCGGCCGTATCGGCGCGGCGGGTCGGGGAGGGCGTGGCCGACGCGCTCCTTGCCGGGGTCCGGGGCCGGTACGACGATGGGGGCGCCGGAGGGCTCGCGGCGGCGCGGGCCCGGCACGCGAGGGCGGGAGGGCGCGTTGAGCGATCCGTGGGTGGCGTTGCCGGCCGGTGCCGATGCGGTGCGGCGGTCGCGTGAACTGCGGCGTGCCCACGCCGTGTTCACCACGGAGGGGCGGGTGGGGCCGCCGGTGCGGTCGGTGGTGGCCGAATCGTGGCGGCGGTGCGCGCGGGCCCGGGTGAGCCCGGAGTGCGCGGCGCGGGTGGAGCTGCCGGACGCGGAGCTGGCCGAGTACCGGGAGCAGCATCCGCTGGCGCGGGTGATGCCGGTGGTGCGGGAGTTGGTGGGGGCGTTCGCGTCGGACGGGGAGCACCTCCTCGCGGTGTGCGACGCGGGCGGGCGGCTGATGTGGGTGGAGGGGCACGCGGCGACGCGCCGGCGGGCGGACGGGCTGGGGTTCGTGCCGGGGTCGCGGTGGGCGGAGTCGGCGATGGGGACGAACGCGCCGGGGACGGCGATGGCGCTGGACCGTCCCGTGCAGGTGTTCGGTGCGGAGCACTTCAGCAGGCGGGTGCATCCGTGGACGTGTGCGGCGGCGCCGTTGCACGATCCGCGGAGCGGGCGGCTGCTGGGGGCGGTGGACATCACGGGTGGGGACGGGCTGGCGCACCCGCATTCGCTGGCGTTCGTACAGGCGGTGGCGCGGGCCGCGGAGTCGCAGCTGGCGCTGCTGGCGCCGGAGCCGGCGGCGGTGGACGGGTTGCGGGTGCTGGGGCGGGACGAGGCGGTGTTCGCGCGGGGCGGGCGACGGGTGCGGCTGGGGCGGCGGCACAGCGAGATCCTGCTGTTGCTGGCGTGCCGTCCGGAGGGGATGACGGGGGACGAACTGCTGGTGGGACTGTACGAGGATGAAACGGTGTCACCTGTGACATTGCGCGCTGAAATGTCACGGCTGCGCGCCCTCCTGGGCCCGGGCGTCCTGCTGTCCCGGCCCTACCGGCTGGCGTCCCCGGTGACGACGGACCACGCGTACGTGGCGGAGCAGCTGGCGCTGGGCGCGGTGTCCACGGCCCTGTCGGCGTACGCCGGTCCGCTGCTGCCGTCCTCGACGGCCCCGGAGGTCGTCCGGCTGCGGCGCCGGCTCGCGGACCGGCTGCGGGCGGCGCTGGTGGCGCGCGGCGACGCGGGGCTGCTCGGCGACTGGGCGTACAGCCCGTGGGGCGAGGGGGACCCGGAGGTCTGGCGGGCCCTCGCGCACGCCCTGCCGGCCGACCGCCGGGGCCCGGCCCTGGCCCGGGCGCGGGCGCTGGACGCGGAACTGGGTACGCCGGCCGGCTGACCGGCAGGGCCCCGGCCGCAGCCAACCCGCCCTCCCCCGCCCTGCCCTGCCCCCACCCGCCCCGCCCGGCCCATCCCGGGCCGGGCCGCGGCCGCGGCCGCGGCCCGCGGTGCGACGTCCGCGCGGCAACGTCCGCGCAACGTACCTGCTCCTAGCCTCGCGGCGAGCGCCCGTCACCACGGACGGGCGCGTCTTCGGGAGGAGTCAGGGATGACCCGATACGCAGCGCCCGGCACCGAGGGCTCGCTCGTCGAGTACGCGCCCCGCTACGACCACTGGATCGGCGGCGCGTACGTACCGCCCGCGCGCGGCGGGTACTTCGAGAACCCCTCCCCCGTCAACGGCCGGCCGTTCACGGAGGTCGCCCGCGGCACGGCCGAGGACGTGGAGCGGGCGCTGGACGCCGCGCACGCCGCGGCCCCCGCCTGGGGCCGCACCCCGGCGGCCGAGCGCTCCGCAGTCCTGCTGCGCATCGCCGACCGCATGGAGCAGAACCTCGAACGCCTCGCCGTCGCCGAGACGTGGGAGAACGGCAAGCCGGTGCGCGAGACCCTGGCCGCCGACGTCCCCCTCGCGATCGACCACTTCCGCTACTTCGCGGGCGCGCTGCGCGCGCAGGAGGGCGCACTGAGCGAGGTGGACGACGACACGGTCGCGTACCACTTCCACGAGCCGCTGGGCGTGGTCGCCCAGATCATCCCCTGGAACTTCCCGATCCTGATGGCGGTGTGGAAGCTGGCTCCGGCGCTGGCGGCCGGGAACACGGTGGTCCTCAAGCCGGCCGAACAGACCCCGGCGTCCGTGCACTACTGGATGGGGCTGGTCGCCGACCTGCTGCCGCCGGGCGTCGTCAACATCGTCAACGGCTTCGGCGAGGAGGCGGGCAAGCCGCTCGCCACCAGCCCGCGGGTCGCGAAGATCGCGTTCACCGGCGAGACGTCCACAGGCCGCCTGATCATGCAGTACGCCGCGGAGCACCTGAAGCCCGTCACGCTGGAGCTGGGCGGCAAGAGCCCGAACATCTTCTTCGACGACGTCTGGGCGGTGGACGACGACCTGCGCGACAAGGCCCTGGAGGGCTTCACGATGTTCGCGCTGAACCAGGGCGAGGTGTGCACGTGCCCCTCGCGCGCCCTGATCGAGCGCGGCCGGTACGGGGACTTCCTGGACGCCGCCGTGGCCCGTACCGAACTCATCACGCCCGGGCACCCGTTGGACACGGACACGATGATCGGCGCCCAGGCCTCGGACGACCAGCTGAAGAAGATCCTCTCGTACCTGGAGATCGGCCGGAAGGAGGGCGCGAAGATCCTGACGGGCGGTCAGCGCATCGAGTACGACGGCGAGCTCGCGGGCGGCTACTACGTGCAGCCGACCATCTTCGAGGGCGACAACCGCATGCGGATCTTCCAGGAGGAGATCTTCGGCCCGGTCGTCTCGGTCACGTCGTTCCGGGACTTCGAGGACGCGATCCGCATCGCGAACGACACGTCGTACGGCCTGGGCGCGGGCGTCTGGACCCGTGACATCAACACCGCGTACCGCGCGGGCCGCGCGATCCAGGCAGGCCGCGTCTGGACGAACTGCTACCACGCCTACCCGGCCCACGCCGCCTTCGGCGGCTACAAGCAGTCCGGCATCGGCCGCGAGACGCACAAGATGATGCTGGACCACTACCAGCAGACGAAGAACATCCTCGTTTCGTACTCGCCGAAGCGGCTCGGCTTCTTCTAGGAGCGGTACCGGGGCCTGCCGGGTCCGGGGCTCCGCACCCGGTTCCCCTTCGGGGGAACCGGGTGCGGACGTGCTCGGTCAGTCGCAGCAGTCGCAGCAGCACTTGCACGGGTTGCAGCAGCCGCCGCCACCGCCGCCGCAGCCGTCACCCGAGCCGCCGCCGGAGCCACCGGAGCCACCGGAGCCGTGGCCTCCCCCTGAACCGCCCGAGAAGCCGCCCGAGTTGCCTCCGCCGTGGCCGCCGTGGCCGCCGAACCAGCCGTCGCCCCCGGAATCGCTCCCGCGGGAGCCGTTCGAGCTCGAACCGCCGTTGCCGCCGCCGAAGTCCCAGGGTTCCGCGTCGTCGGTGGTGCAGCGGCAGCAGCCGGGGCACAGCCTGCAGTGGGCGCACAGCCGGCGCCACTGGCCGCACCGTTGGCACTGCCCCTCCGGCGGCCGGCGCGACGTCATCGACGCGCCCGCGGGGGCCGCGCCCGCGAGCGCCCCGACACCACAGGCCGCGCCGGTGCCCGTACCGATGCCCGTACCGGTCGCCGAGGGCGTTTCCGTCGCCGTACGGCGTCCCAGCCAGGGCAGCATGCGCAGGCCCGCTGCCCGGGGGCGGTGCTCGTGGTGACGGTGCCGGGGGTCGAAGACGCGGTCGACGGCGCGCTCCAGCTCGCCGCCCAGAAGTGCCCCCACCAGCCGTCCGTCGACGAACACGGCGTCGGACAGGGCGAGTCGGATGCCGTGGACGGCGTCGTCACAGAGCCTGCGCACCTCGGCGAGGTCCGCGCCGGTCACCGCGATCGGGTTCCACGCACCTGATGCCTCGTCCGCGGCCAGGTCCTCCACCGCGTCCAGCAGGTGGGCCAGCCGGCCGAACAGCCGGCCCGCCTCCGCCAGCGGTCCGGCGTTGCCCGGGCGGTCCGTGAGCACCGCGGTGTACGCGAAGGCGGCTGCGGTCGCCGTCTCCGTGGGCTCCGTGACCGTCAGCAGCGAGCCTCCGGGGCCGGTCGACCGCTCGACCTCCGGCTGGCGCTCGACCGCCCCGATCAGCACGGCGGTGTCGAAGCCGAGCCGTTCGCCGCCCGCGGCGCCCGCACGGTCCCAGCCGTGGGCGATCCGGCGGGCCGCCAGCGCCACCGGGCGGCGCCCCACCAGGCCGTCGCCGTCGGCCACGTGGTCACGTATCTTCGCCGCGGCCAGCACCAGCGACACCGTCGCCGCCAGCCGTGCGCCCTCACCCTGCGCCACGTCCGCCGACCGCATCCCGCGCAGCGGGCACGGACCGGCACCCCGCCGCCAGTCCCCGGTACGCTCCGACTGCGCCTCGGTCAGCACCGAGACGATCAGGCCGTCGTAGTTCGTGGCCACCCGCGCGAACTGCCCGTACTCGCTGCGCAGGGCGAGGCACAGCCCGCACAGGTGCGCCATCCACTCGGTACGCAAGCCCTCGCCCAGGCGATGACGGCAGGGCCTGATGATTCCGAACACCGAAGTTCTCCCCCGTAGGAACAGCGAGCCACGGCGGCGTGACGTCAACCGCACGTGACAGCAACACGCGGCCGACATCCTAGATGGTTCCTTCCTGACGCCTGCGATGCAGGTGTTGCGGGTCCGCCGATTCCGACCGCACCCGGTGCACGAGGGTCGCGGAGCGGTTTCTAGGCTGACCCCATGTCCGACGAGTCACCTCTCATCCGTAGCCTGCGGGCCGCTGTCGCAGCCGCTCCCGAGGACGTTCCCCTCCGGCTGCACTTCGCCGAACTGCTGCTCGCGGAGGGGAGGCACGACGAGGCCGTCGTGGAGGCCGCGGTCGCGCTGCAGCACGCGCCGGGCGACGAGGCGGTACGGGGCCTGATGGCCCGCGCCATGCAACTGCCCACGGTCGGCACGCCCCGCGTCGGCACGCCCTCCGCCGGCACGCCCGCGACCGCCGCGCCCGCGCCCGGCCCGCACTCCGCCCGGCCCGCCGCCTTCGACTGGGCCGCTGCCGAGCAGGAGGTCGCCGGCGTCGTCGGCCCCCGCTTCGCCGCCGACCCCACCGGCCCCGCCGACGCGGGCGACGCCACCGAGGCCCCCCTCACCGCGGACGGCAGCGGCGACCCTGGCGACGCGTCCGCCTGGGACGTCGACGCCCCGGGCGACGTACGCCTCGCCGACGTCGGCGGCATGCAGCAGGTCAAGGACCGGCTGGAAGCCGCCTTCCTCGCCCCGATGCGCAATCCCGAACTCCGCAGGCTGTACGGCAAGTCGCTGCGCGGCGGGCTGCTCCTGTACGGTCCGCCCGGCTGCGGCAAGACGTTCATCGCGCGGGCCGTCGCCGGCGAACTCGGTGCCGGCTTCATGTCGGTGTCGCTCTCCGACATCCTCGACATGTACATCGGCACCTCGGAGAAGAACGTCCACGACATCTTCGAGGCCGCCCGCCGGCAGGCGCCCTGCGTGGTCTTCCTCGACGAGCTGGACGCGCTCGGCGCCAAGCGCTCGCGTTCCCACCACAGCGGTCTGCGCAACGTCGTCAACCAGCTCCTCACCGAGCTCGACGGCATCGACTCCGCACAGAACGAGGGCGTCTTCGTGCTCGCCGCGACCAACGTCCCCTGGGACGTCGACCTCGCCCTGCGCCGCCCCGGCCGCCTGGACCGCACCCTGCTCGTGCTGCCGCCCGACGCCCCGGCCCGGGAGGCGATCCTCCGCTACCACCTGCGCGAGCGTCCCATCGAGTCCGTCGACCTCGGGAAGCTCGTCAAGGTCACCGAGGACTTCTCGGGCGCCGATCTCGCCCATGTCTGCGAGAGCGCGGCCGAGTACGCCCTCCTGGACTCCGCCCGGTCCGGCTCCGTCCGCATGATCGGCACGAAGGACCTCCTGGCCGCGGCCAGGCAGATCAAGCCCTCCAGCGAATCCTGGTTCGCCTCCGCCCGCAACGTCGCCATGTTCGCCAACGACGGCGGCATCTACGACGACCTCGTCGCCTACCTGAAGAAGAAGCGCAAGCTGTGAGTGGAACTTCCCTGCACCCCCGGGTCGAACAGGCCCTCGAGCTCTACGGCATGGAGCGGCGCGAGGAGGCCCTGGCCCTCGTCGACCGGCGTCTCGCCGAGGCTCCCGACGACCACGAGGCCTGGACCACGCGCGCCCGCTGTCTCACCGCTCTCGGCCGCCAGGAGGAGGGGCTCGACGCCGCCGACCAGGCGCTGAAGCTCGAACCCGAGCTCGCCGACGGCCACTTCATGCGCGGATTCGCCCTGCGCAGACTGAGCCGGCTGCCCGAGGCCGAGCAGTCGCAGCGCGAGGCCATCCGCCTCGCGCCGGAGCTCTGGGGCCCGCGCGCGCAGCGCGCCGAGATGCTGATCTTCGTGGGGACGAAGGAGGAGGCGCTCCAGGAGGCGCTGGAGGCCGTCCGGCTCGGCCCGGACGTCGTCGACACGTGGCACACCATGTACAAGGTCGCCGCGTTCAACAGCCGCTCCGCCCTGGTGGAGGAGTCCGTGCGGCAGATGCTGCGCATCGACCCGGCCGACCAGCTCGCCGTCTCGCACGTCACCGACCGCGAGGTCCGCAAGCCGGGCACGTCCGCCGCCCGGGCCGCCGACCTCTACGCCGGCGCGCTCGCCACCGCCCCCGGCTCCCAGTCGCTCCGCGCCGACCTCGACAGGGCCGTGTACCGGATGCTGCGCGGCACCCGGTGGCTCGCGCTGCTCTGTCTGGTGATGGCCGCCGTCACCGTCGGCGTCTTCCCCACCGGGGGCGGGGCGAAGGAGCTGCCCGTCCATCCCGGCACCCGGCTGTGGGCGCTCGCCCTGATGGCCCTGGTGTGGGGCTTCGGCGCGTGGCGCCGCTACCGGCGGCTGCGGACCGGGGCACGGCTCACCGTGCGCTCGCTCGTACGCCGTTCGTTCTGGGCCAGGGTCGTGCTCGGCCAGGCCACCTGGGCCACCCTGTGCGCGCTGCTGCTCGTGGCCCTCCCGTGGAGCGGGCGCACCGTGCCCCAGGTGCTGTTCTGGCTGGCACTCGTACCGAACCTGCTCAGCATGACCCACGACCGGGACAAGGTCTGATGGGCCGGGCCCTGCAGCAGGCCGACGCCCTCTACGACCTGGGGCGCTACGAGCAGGCCGCGGCCCTCGCCGCCCGGCACCTCGCCGACGATCCCGACGACGCCGCCGCACTCGTGCTGCTCGCCCGCTGCCGCCACCGTCTCGGCGACGAGCGGCAGGCGCTCACCGCCGTCGAACGGGCCCTGCACGTCGCACCCGAGTCGGTGGGCGCCTGGCTGGTGCACGCGCACGTCCTGCTCGCCCTGACGGAGCACGAGCAGGCCGAGCTCTCCGCCCGGCGCGCGGTCGAACTCGCCCCGCACCACTGGGGGAGCCACCACACCCTCGGCACCGTGCTCGACCGCACCGGCCGCGCCCGCCGAGTCGGCGGCGGGAAGCGCATGCGGGCCGCACACGAGGCGGCGCGCACGGCCGCCGCCCTCGCACCCGAGGAGAGCGAAGCGCACTTCCTCGTCGGCCTGACCGCCCACCACACCCGCCGGTACCGCGTCGCCCAGGAGGCGTACGAGACGGCGCTGCGCCTCGACCCGGACAACAGCCAGGCCCTCAACAACCTCTCGCTGCTCCATCTGCGCCGCAGCCGGCTCCGTCCCGGCTCGTGGACGCGGGCCGCCGAAGGCTTCGTCCGGTCCGCCGCCCTCGACGTGAACGACCGCCACGCCCGCCACAACCTGGAGAGGATGGCCTGGGGAGCGCTCGTGGAATCCCGCTGGGTCGCCCTCGCCGGCATCGTCGCGGTGTCGTTGGGCTCCGCCCGCCTGCGGGCCGGCGCCACCGGCACCGATGCCGTCGCCACCGTCCTGGTGTGCGCCGCCGTGCTCGTCGGCAGCTGGGGAGGCTGGCTGCTGTGGCAGGCCCGGCGGATCCCGCCCCACCTGCGCCGTCCCCTCCTGCTGGTGTCGCGCCGCTCCCGGCCGGTCCTCGGGATGGCGTTCTCCGTCGTACTGCTCGTCGTCCACCCGGTCCTGGCCCTGGTGCTGTGGCACAGCGCCCTGTTCAGCGGGCTCGCGATTCTGCTGTTCGTCTTCGCGCTCGTCATGTCCGTGGCCGGCCACACCGCCCTCCAGCAGAAGGCGCCGAAGCCCTAGCTCCGGTTGTGGGTCAGGCGGCCGGGCGGTGCCAGGGGATCTCGGCCCACACCTGTTTGCCGCCGCTGAGCGGCACCGAGCCCCAGGCCGCCGTCATCGCCTCGACGATGAGCAGCCCCCGGCCGCCGGTCGCCTCCCAGCTCACCGACACCGGTTTGACGGGGCTGCGCGGCGACGCGTCGCTCACGGCGATCCGCAGCCGGTCCGCCGAGAGGGTCAGGTCCATGCCCACCTCGCCCTGCGTGTGCGCGATGGCGTTGGTGACCAGCTCGGACACGACCAGCAGGGCCGCGTCGAGTTCGTCCGCCGCTCCCCAGGTCCGCAGGGTACGGGCGGCGAAGCGGCGCGCGTGCAGGACCGCGTCGGGCAGCCGCCACACCTTCCAGTGGCTGCGCAACGGCCGGTCCCGTGTGCCGTCGTAGCGCAGCACCAGCAGCGCGACGTCGTCGTCGCGACGGCCCACGGCGACGAGCAGCTCGTCGGCGACCGCTCCCGCGTCGACCGGGCCGGCCACGGCGAGCACGTCGCGCACCCGCCGCATGCCCTCGTCCAGGGGCAGCCTGGCGGACTCGACCAGGCCGTCCGTCAGCAGCACCAGCAGGGTTCCGGGGAGCAGCCCCGCCTCGGTCATGGGGAATTCGGCTTCCGCGAGCACGCCCAGTGGGGGCCCGCCCTCGACGACCATCTCCTCGGTGACGCCGTCGGGGTGGCGCAGCAGCGGCGGGAGGTGGCCCGCCCGTACGACCTTGGCGATGCCCTCCTCCATGTCCAGGTCGACGTACCCGCAGGTGGCGAAGAGGTCGGTCTCCATGCCGACGAGCAGCCGGTTGGCCCGTGCGACCACCACGTCGGCGGGGTGGCCCTCCACCGCGTACGCCCTGACCGCGGTCCGCATCTGGCCCATGATGGTGGCCGCCGCGGCGCTGTGGCCCTGGACGTCCCCGATGACGAACGCGACGTGGCCGCCGCCGAGCGGGATGACGTCGTACCAGTCCCCGCCGACCTCCAGTCCCGCCGTCGCGGGGAGGTAGCGGGCGACGGCCACCCCGCCCGGCAGCTCCGGGAGTTTGCGGGGGAGCAGGCTGCGCTGGAGCATGGTGGCGAGTTCGTGGCCGGCGTCCAGTGCGTGGGCGCGGACCAGCGCCTGCCCCACCAGCCCCGCGGTCGCGGTCAGCAGGGACCTCTCCTCCGGTCCGAACCGGTGTTCCGCGTCCCAGCCCACCAGGCACGCGCCCACCGTCCTGCCCTCGGCGGACAGCGGGAGGACCGCGAGACCGCCCGGCCCGACGCCCAGGAGTCCGCGCTCGAGCGCCGCGCCGGGCGGCCACAGGCTCAGGTGTCCCCCGCGCACCGCGCTCTGCAGGGTGGGCAGGTCGCCGAGCGGCACGTCGGGCCACTCCGACCGCCATTCCGAGCGCCAGGCCTCGGGCCAGGCATCGGGCTCCGGCGGGTCGAGGGAGGTGACGATGAGCCGCTCGGGCTCCAGTTCGCCGATTGCGACCCGGTCGGCTCCGAGTGGCTCGCGCAGGGCGGCGACCGCAAGCCGGCTGACCTCCCGGATGGTCGCCGCACCCGCCAGGGTGGCCGACAGCCGCTGGACGAGGGAGACCTCGTCGGCGCTGGGTCGCAGGTAGGTGGCGTCGGCCACCACGCCCAGGACGCGGCGCGGCGTGCCGTCGGGGTCCGTCTCGAGGCGGCAGCGCAGCCCCAGCCAGCGCAGCTCGCCGTTCGGGCGGTGGACGCGGAAGGCCAGCTGCTGTCCGTCGGCGGCCCGCCGGTCCGGCTCCACGATCGCCATCAGTGCGGGGATGTCGTCGGGGACCGCGCGGGCGAGCAGGGTCTCCACCTTCCCGTCGAACTCCTCGGGAGGCAGGCCGAGGAGTTCCAGCACGTGCGCGTGTGCCTCCATGCGGCCGGTGCTCAGTTCGACGATGAACGCGCCGCCCTGGTGGGGCACCAGGGACTGGGCCAGGTGCGTCTGAGGGGCCTTGCGTCCGGCGGAGCGGGCGGCGACCGATTCGAGTCCGGCGGCCACCTGGTCGGCGTAGAGCTCCAGGAGGCTGCGGCGGTCGGCGCTGAAGCCGCCGCCGACCTCCCCGGCCACCACCAGGCAGCCGAGCTCCTGGTCGCCGTGTCCGAGGGGCAGCGCGCCGAGCGAGATCCCGGCGGGTGGGCCGGGATCGCCGCCGCGGCTCCGGGTGGGGGCGTGGTGGGGGGCGTGGTGGGCGGCGTCCGCGGTGAACGTGGTGAGTTCCCCGGGGGCCAGCCAGAGGGCGCGGCCGGCGCGGAAGGCATGCGCGGCGGGCGAACGGCCGGCCACGGCGAGGACGGCGGGCAGACCGTGGAGGAGGCCCCGGTTTCCGGTCAGCTCGGCCAGATGGAGTTCCCTGCCCTGGTCGGCGACCACGTAGACAGCGGCGAGCTCGGCGCCGCAGAACGCAAAGCCACGACTGGTCACCGTCCGCGTCGCCTCCTCTCGGGGATCCGCCGGGCGCCTTCTCTCCATGCTGTCGCGCCCGGGACCGTGCGGGCGAGTCGGAACGCGTGGGGCGGGGCCGTCACGGGCCGGGAATCCCCCGGCGGGGGCCGGCGCGGAGGGGGCGCAGGGGGCTGCGTCGGCCCGGCCGGAAGTGCCGGCGAGCGCGCCGAGGAAGACCGGCGCCAGTACGTCGCGCAGGCGGTCCAGATCGTTTCCGAACCCCGCCCTGCGCAGCATCAGGCAGGCGCGGACGGGAGCCAGGGTGTTGCCCGCGGTGATGGCGAGGACGGGGATCGCGGACGGGCCGAGGAACACGTTGACGAGGAACGCGCCCAGCGCGACACCCGGCCAGGCGCGCAGCCCGACGAGGAGCAGCCCGGCCTGCGCGACGCCGGTCGGTGGCCACAGGGGGGTGACCTGGTCACGTACCAGCTGGAGGAGGCAGTGCGACCACTTCGGCCGGTCCGGACTCCATGGGGTAGCGCGGCCCTCCACCACGCCGTCGGTGAGCAGCACGGGCACTCCGGGCTCGACCGCGGCGGCCCGCCCCTCGGCACGAGTGCGAGCAGGAGTTCCTGGGCGCTGTCGGACGGCTCACGACGGTGTCCGGACATGGGGGCTCCCGGCTCTCCCACGGCCTCCTCGCCTCACGGTGGCCGCCGCTGTCGGAGGCCTCCGCAGGGTGCGTGCGGACGCGGCGTGCCGGCCACCGGGGCCGTGCGCCGCTGCGGCGCGGGCACCCGGCCTCACCGGCGTGGCCTGCTTGACCGGCCCGGCGGCCGCCTCCAGAGTCGGAATCCGGTCCTGGGCGACCAGCACCCCCCGCAACCGCACCCCGCACCCCGCACCCCGCACCCCGCACCCGACCGTAAGGGCCGCCATCGTGACCGGACCCACCCCCGAGCCGACCCTGAGCCCGGGACCGGACGAGCCCCTGGGCGAGCCCCGCTGGCCGATGGCGGCGGCCGTCGTCACCGCCATGGTGCTGACCGTCCTGCTCCCCGACGACCTCCGTCTGGCGCCCCGCTGGGTGCTCCCTTCCGTCGAGGGACTGCTCCTGCTGGCGCTCATCGCCGGCGACCCGGGCCGGATCGACCGGCGCTCGGCGGCCCTGCGCACCCTGTCGATCGCCCTGGTGGGCGTTCTGGCCCTCAGCGCCGTCTGGTCGACCGTCCAACTGGTCGACGACATCCTCCACGCCGGCAAGGAGACCAGCTCCGCCGTCAGCCTGCTGCAGACCGGCGGCACGGTGTGGGCCGGTACCGTCCTCGCCTTCGCCCTGCTGTACTTCGAACTCGACGGCGGTGGGCCGGCCGCCCGCGCCCACCACATGTCCTCGGCGTCCGCACTCGCCTTCCCCCAGCAGCTCGACCCCCGGCTGAGCAGCGCGGCCTGGCGGCCCTACTTCATCGACTACCTCTACCTCGGGCTCACCAATGCCACCGCGTTCAGCCCCACCGACGTCATGCCACTCGCCCCCTGGGCAAAGATCGCCATGGGCATCCAGTCCCTCGTCTCCCTGCTGATCCTCGGACTCGTGGTCGCCCGTGCCGTCAACGTCCTCGCCTGACGGCTGGGGGGGGGACGGCCGGTCCACCATGCGGACGTGCGGGGTCCCGGGGGCGGGCGCGCGTTTTCGGCATGTTCGAACGGGTGATAACCCACTCGGTGTTGCAGGTGTGCCGGCGGGGGGCGCGATGAAGTACGACCTGTCCGGGCGCCTCGTCGTGGGGATCGCCTCCAGTGCCCTGTTCGACCTCACCGAGTGCGACGCGGTGTTCCGGGAGCGGGGTGAGGCCGCGTACCGGACCTGCCAGGAGGACCATGTGGACGACGTCCTGGAGAAGGGCGTGGCGTTCCCCTTCGTCCGGCGCCTGCTGTCGCTGAACGACCTCGCGGATCCCTCCGATCCGCTGGTCGAGGTCATCATTCTGTCGCGCAACGACCCGGACACCGGGCTGCGCGTGATGCGTTCCATCGCGGCGCACGGGCTGCACATCAGCCGGGCGGTCTTCCGGCAGGGCCGGCCGTCACACCGGTTCATGCCCGCTCTGAACATGTCCCTGTTCCTGTCGGCCAACGGTTCCGACGTGCGTGAGGCGATGGCGGACGGGATGCCGGCGGGGCACGTGCTCAACACGGACCGGGTCGACGACGACACCGACCGGGAGCTGCGCATCGCCTTCGACTTCGACGGCGTCCTGGCGGACGACTCCTCGGAGCGGATCTACCAGACCGGCGGCATCGACGAGTTCCGCGCGCACGAGGTCCTCAACGCGACGACCCCGCACGACCCCGGTCCCCTGAGGGAGTTCCTCGCGGGCGTCAACCGCATCCAGCGCCGCGAGGAGGAGGAGCGCCGCAAGGTCCCGTCGTACCGGCCCCGGCTGCGGGTGTCCCTGGTCACCGCGCGGGACGCGCCCGCACACGAACGGGCGGTGCGGAGCCTGAAGCAGTGGGGGCTGCGCGTCAACGACGCCTTCTTCCTCGGCGGCGTCGACAAGGCCGCCGTGATGCGCGCCCTCGACCCGCACATCTTCTTCGACGACCAGGTCGCCCACCTGAACGGCACGGCGCCGGCCACCCCGAGCGTCCACGTGCCGTTCGGAATCGTCAACGCGCGGGTAGCGTGACGTCTGCTGCACGGGGTGCCGGGTGCCGGGTGCCGGGGTGGCCGGGTGTCCGGCCGGTTCGTGCAGGGCTGTCGACGGCGAGTGATGGGGCTGCAATGGGTGCACTGGAGAAGCCGGAGGTCGAGGTTCCGGAGGGTGAGGCTCCTGTCGAGCTGACCGTCCGGGACCTGGTCGTCGGGGACGGGCCGGAGGTGAAGCCGGGCATGGTGGTCAAGGTCCACTACGTCGGGGTGACCTTCGAGACGGGGCAGGAGTTCGACGCCTCCTGGGACCGGGGCGAGCCGTTCAAGTTCGCGCTGGGCAGCGGCCGGGTGATCAAGGGCTGGGACCGGGGAGTGAAGGGGATGCGGGTCGGCGGCCGGCGCGAGATCGTCGTTCCGCCGCGGCTCGGCTACGGGAACCAGTCGCCCACACCGCTGATCCCGCCGGGTTCGACGCTGGTCTTCGTGGTGGACCTGGTCGACTCGTATTCGAGCAAGGGCGGGTGGAGCAGCGCCTCGTGAGGCCGTCTCCCCCGGTCGGCTCGGCGGTCACGCTGCGCGGCGGGTGGTCCAGGCGTGGTGGTGGTCGAGGAGGGTTTCCTGCCAGGGGCGGTAGGTGATGCCGAGTTCCTCGGTGCTCCTGCGGTTGTCGACGGCGAACCTGATGCCGAGGTGCTTGCGGATGTAGTCCTGCGTCAGGCCGAAGGCCGGTCCCAGGAGCCGTACCGGCCAGTGGGGCAGGCCCCACCTGGGCAGGCGGGGGTCCCTGGGGCGTACGGCCAGCAGGGCCCGGGCCATCTCGCGGAACGAGACCATCTCCGGCCGGGCGAGGATGTACCGGCCGTGCGCGCCGGGCTTCTCGGCCGCGGCGATGTGGGCCGCGGCCACGTCGCGGACGTCCACGACCGTGAAGGAGAAGTCGGGTGCGCCGTAGCAGAAGAAGCCCTTGAACAGCTCGTCCACGAGGAAGAGGCTGCCGGATGCCGAGGCGGGGGTCAGCGAGGGCCCGAGCACGAGGCCGGGGTTGACCGACACCATGCGCCAGCGGTCCTGGGCGCGTTCCGCCTCCCACGCGGTCTGCTCGGCGGCGGTCTTGGCGTAGTGGTACGGGTTGTTCTCGACGGTGCTGGTGGTGTTGACGTAGCGCTCGGAGAGGGTGCGGCCGTCCATGTCCAGGACGTCTGCGTAGTCCCCGAAGATCGCGCCGACGGTGGAGGTGAAGACGAGGCGCTCGACCGTGAGGGTCCGCTCGATGCCGGCCAGGACGTTGCGGGTGCCGGTCAGCGCCGGCTCCACCACGTCCTTGAGGCCGTCCTTGATCTGCTCGGGCATGAGGAAGGGCGAGGCGACGTGGAAGACGACCCGGCACCCGTCCATCGCCGCGTCGAAGGAACCCGCCACGAGCAGGTCGGCCTCGAACAGCTCCAGCCGGCCGGGGAAGCCGTCGGCCATCTCGCGCAGGGGGCGCACCTTCGCCGCGTCCCGCAGCGACCGGACCGTGGCGTGGACGCGGTAGCCGCGCTCCAGCAACGCCCGGACCAGGTGGCTGCCGACGAACCCGGTGCCGCCGGTCACGAGCACCGGGTCCCCGTCCGCGCCCTGTGTGCTGTCCGCGTCCACGTCCACGCCCCCACCGTCCCTCGGCCGCCTCGGCCGCACTCGCCGCGCGACGGCCGCGCGGGTCGCCGGAGCCTATGCCGGAGGCCCGCCCGGCACCAGGGGTTCACGGTGCCGGGCGTCGGGTGCGGGGGTGCCTGCCGCCCCGTCAGCCGGCCGAGCGGCGTCTGCCGCGTTGGCGGCGCGGGTACGGGAGGAGGCGGGGCGGGCGCTTGGCCGCCACGTCCTCGACCCAGCCGAAGGTCAGGACGAGCAGCGCGACCAGCGGGATCGCCACCAGGAGCGTGAACCACTGGCTGGCCAGCAGCCACTGGAAGTGCTCGTAGACGAAGGGAACGCTCCAGAGGGGGTCGATCAGCGGGATCGCGGCCACGAGCGCCACCTGGTGCCAGAGGTAGACGCTGACGGCACGTGCGTTGAGGAAGCTGATCAGGCCGTTCCAGCGCTCCAGCCACCGGGGCCACCGGTCCCAGGACGGGCTGATGTGGAGCAGGATGGCGACGAAGCCGAGCGACCACAGGGCCTGGGCGATGGGCCAGGCCTCGATGTCGGTCGGCACGGTCGGGTCGACCGGCCGGGTCTGGAGGTACCAGAAGCCCGCCACCATGACGAGCGGCGCGACGGACGGCAGCACGTACTGGGGGATCCTCTTGAGGAGCCCCTCCTGGTGGGCCATGCCGAGGATCCAGCAGGAGCCGAACATGGCGAAGTCGCTCGCGGTCTCCCAGACCCGGTAGTAGACGAACTCCTGGTCGGCGAAGAACGTGTGCATCACGATCGTCAGCGCCAGCGGGGTGAACAGCGTCACCCACGGGAGTCGTCGCAGCGCCCGGAGTATCAGCGGGGAGAACAGGACGTACCAGAGGTAGGCGCGGAGGTACCAGAGCGGTACGACGATCTGGGCGGCCCAGGACTGTTCCACGAGACCGAAGCCGGTCAGCTCGTCCGCGTACGGCGGGGTGCTCAGCGGCAGGATCCAGAACGCCATCTTGGACCACCACCAGTTGGGGTGGCCCTCGGAGTCGGGACCCCAGCCGTCGATGATCTGGAGGGTGATCAGGACGGCGCCGAACAGCCACATCGGGGGCAGCAGGCGGCGCAGGCGGCCGCGGATCACGCCGAGGGCGGGGCGGCTGAGCGAGCGGGCCATCAGGGAGCCGGCGAGGGCGAACATCACGCCCATCGACGGGAAGACGAGGGGCAGCCAGCCCCAGACGAAGTTGTGGTAGAGCAGCACGCGGCCGAGTGCCAGCGCGCGGAGGAGGTCGAGGTAGCGGTCGCGGCCGCGGGCGGGCCGGGGCTGGTCGTCGGGAGTCCCGGGCGTCTCGGGGGCCTCGGGTGCCCCGGGTTCCCAGGGTGCTTCCGGTCCCGGCTCGGGCCACGGCTCGGGCCACGCCTCGGGCCGGCGCTGGTACGCGCCCGCCGGCGGGGCGGGTGCCGCCTGCTCGGGCGGTGCCGTCTGCTGCGGTCGCGGCATGGGCGGAACCCTCAGCTTGAGGGTGTCCTGGTTGCGTCCGAAGTGCATGGGTGCGGTCACGGTCAGGCCTCCACCGGTGCGGCGACCTCGCCGGTGCGCCGGAGCTTCTGCCAGCGCAGGCGGCCACCGGTCATCGCCGTGATCGCGGACTGCAGCAGGACGACGTACATCAGCTGCCGGTAGACCAGTTGCTGGATCGGCAGGCTGATCAGGTGCCAGGGCTTCTCCCGGTCGAGCCGGAAGGCGTACCAGGACAGCGCGGCCTGGACGAGGACGAAGCCGCCCCAGCTGGTGAGGGTGAGCGCCGCGTCCCCGAAGAACACGCCGTACAGCAGGAACAGGTCGACCAGCGGGGCCAGCAGCGGGGCGACCACGCCGAACAGCACGATGAGCGGCAGCCCGAGCCGTCCGAAGCGGCGGGCCGGCCCGTCGGAGGTCACCGCGCCGCGGTGCTTCCACATGGCCTGCATGCTGCCGTAGCTCCAGCGGTAGCGCTGGGACCAGAGCTGCTGGAGGCTGGCGGGGGCCTCGGTCCAGGCGCGGGCGTGCTCGGCGTAGACGATCCGCCAGCCCTCGCAGAGCACCGCGATGGTGATGTCGGTGTCCTCGGCGAGGGTGTCGTCGCTCATGCCGCCGGCCTGCCGGAGGGCCTCCTTGCGGAAGGCGCCGACCGCGCCGGGGATGGTGGGGATGACGCCCAGCATGTCGTACATCCGGCGGTCCAGGTTGTGGCCGAGGACGTACTCGATGTGCTGCCAGGCGCCGATGAGGCTGTCGCGGTTGCCGACCTTGGCGTTGCCCGCGACGGCGCCGATCGCCGGGTCGCCGAAGGGCTGGACCAGTTCGCGGACGGTGGACGGCTCGAAGACGGTGTCGCCGTCCATCATCACGATGATGTCGTACGAGGCGGCGGCGATGCCGGCGTTGAGTGCGCTGGACTTGCCGCCGTTGGCCTTGCGGATCAGCCGGACGAACGGCAGGTCCATCGCCTCGACGATGTCGGCGGTGCCGTCCGTGGAGCCGTCGTCGATGACGATCACCTCGATCGGGTGGTCGCCGGCGGCGAGGGAGTTGAGGGTGTTCGCTATGCACTCGCGCTCGTTGTACGCGGGTACGAGCACGGTCACCGGCTGGGTGACGGGCGGGCCCCAGGCGTCGCGGCGCTTGGCGCGGCGGGCGTGGACGGGGGCGAGGACCAGCATCAGCGCGAAGCGGCCGAAGTTGAGGAAGCCGACCACGGCGAGCAGCCCGACCAGTACGGGCAGGGTGAGCACGGCGAACTGGGTGGCCCAGAGGTACCCCTTGCCCGCCCACAGCTGGTAGCCCTGCACCGGCACGGTGGCACTGGAGGCGCCGAGCGCGTCGGAGATGGTGGTGAAGCGGTAGCCCTGGGCCTGCAGCCGGTCGATGATCTGGCCGAGCGCGGCGAGGGTCTGCGTGCGGTCGCCGCCGGCGTCGTGGAGCAGGATGACGGCGCCCGCGCCGGGCCTGGTCGGCATCGCAGCCTTGACGATCTTCTCGACACCGGGGCGCTTCCAGTCGTCGGTGTCGCGGTCGACGAACGCGGTGAGGTAGCCGCGCGCGCCGACGTACTTGATCACCGGGTAGTTCCAGTCGTCCATCGCCGTGGCGTCGGAGGAGTACGGCGGGCGGAACAGGGCGCTGTGGACGCCGGCCACGCCGGCCAGGGCCAGCTGCGTCTGGGCCAGCTCCCAGCTGATCCGGGCGTGGGACTGGTACACGAGGTCGGGGTGGGTGAAGGTGTGCACGCCGAGTTCGTGGCCGCCGGCGACGATCTGCCTGATCAGCTCCGGCTCGCGGGTGGTCATGGCGCCGGTGACGAAGAAGTCCGCGCGTACGCCGCGGTCCGCGAGGATCTTGAGGATCTTCGGGGTCCACTTCGGCGAGGGGCCGTCGTCGAAGCTCAGTACGGCGGTGCGGTCGGGGATGCGGTAGCTCACGGGCTGCTCGTTGCGGCTGCCGCGCGCGTCGATGACCGGTCCGCCCTTGAGCAGGTGGCGCGGGACGCTGAACTTGTCGACCGAGATCGCGATCCGGGAGTCGTGGAACGCCTCGTTGGTGGCGAGGCCGCGCAGGACGAGCAGCGCGAGCAGGCAGGCCAGCAGGGACAGCGGCATGAAGAAGCGCAGCGGTGGCGCGGCCAGTCGGCGCGGCCTCAGCAGGGACTGCCGGCGGCGCTGGTGGCGGGACAATGACGCTCCTGGAGATGGGTGGTGCGGGCGATCGGTGGTGCGGGGCCGGCCTGGCGGGCCGGGGGGGGTCGTCGTCCCGGGCGTCGCCGGACCGTCCTCGGGCCTTCGTGGGTCAGGAGGAGGCGGACGAGTACGAGGACGTCGACGGCGACGGCGACGGAGATGCGGACGGCGCTGACGGGCGGGTGCGCGCCGGCGACGGCAGGGGGGTGGGCGGGGCGGGGGCCCAGGTGGGCTGCTCCGGCACGCCCATCGCCGGGGCGTCGGCCTGTACGCCGATCAGACTGCTGCCCATGGCGACCGCCAGGACCGCGCCGATCACCGAGACGGGCCAGCCGAAGCCCCGTAGCAGGCGGCCGCGCGTGCCCGACTGGTCGACGAACACGGGTGCGGGAGCGGGTTCCTCGGGGCTCGGCCCTGGGGTGTCGGGCTGCGCCTGGTACGCCGATCCGCGTTCGAAGAAATTGAAATCTTGGCGCACCTTGCGAGGGCCTTTCAGTGCAGGGTACGTAGACCGCGGGATCGCAGGGCGAACGCTAGTGCACCGGCCCGATTCGACTTGGACCCGTTGTCTGGATTTGGCGTGATCTGCTCGGCCGTCGTAATCGGATCGAAATGCCAAATTCTCGTACCGGAGGGTAGTTCCGCCCGCGCACGGGGCCGTGGCGGCGAATGCCTCCGGGGCCTTTAGGATGACGCCTCACGTGACCGCGATCTTCGGATCTGCGATCAGCAGACCAGTAATCGATCTTTACGAATCCGGGCGTGTTCCGAAACCGCCTCTGCGCCCCAAGGAGCCCGTGTGAGCCTGCCCCGCCGCACCTCTCGTCGCCGCGCGTGGAGCGCGCTCACGCTGCCCGCCCTGCTGTGCGTGCTCGCCGCGTGCTCCGGCGCCCCGGGTGGCGACGATGCCGCCGCGCCGGCCCCGAGCACTCCGCCGACCCCGACTGGACCGCCCGGAACCCTGTTCGACGACTTCCAGTACGGCGGCGCCGACGACCCCGCCTTCGCCGCCAACGGCTGGGAGGTGCGTACGGGCGGGGGCGGCCCGGGCATCAAGGACACCTGGTCCGGCGGCGCCGGGTTCCCCGCCGACCCGACGGCCCAGGGCGGCCGCGTCCTGCAGCTCCGCGCCTCCACCGACGGCACCGCGCAGGGCACGAGCCAGGTCGAGGTGCAGAGCACCGGCCGGAACCTCTTCACCGGGACCTTCGCCGCCCGCGTCCACTTCAGCGACGAACCGACCAGCGGCCGCGACGGCGACCACGTCGTCCAGACCTTCTTCCCGATCTCACCCGCGGACTCGTCGGAGAACTACAGCGAACTGGACTGCGAGTACCTGCCGAACGGCGGCTGGGGCTCGGTCGGGCCGCAGCTCGACAACGTCAGCTGGTACAAGGCCGACCCGCCGGACCGCGTCAGCCACACCCTGAAGAAGCGCCTCCGGGGCTGGCACATCCTGATGATCACCGCCATGGACGGCAAGGTCACCTACTCGCTGGACGGCAAGGACCTCTTCACCAGCTCCGGCAAGTACGTCCCGCGCGAGAAGATGGACGTCCATTTCAGCAGCTGGTTCATCGACCTCCCCTTCACCGGCGGCCCGCGCACCTGGGACATGAAGGTCAACTGGTTCTACTACAAGGCCGACGAGGCCGTCTCCCACACGGAAATCAAAAACACGGTGAACGGCTTCTACACCGCCGGCACCCACCACATCAACACGATCCCGAAGTCCTGACCCGCCCCCCCGGAATTCCGAAACCCGCCACCAAGATCCATTTCTACACCCGCTCAACTTCCGCCCCGAAAAAGACAAAAGACGAACCGTCAATTCTTCTTCGGATCATTTACGCACCGTCAGGTGCGGTTCACTGCAGGGCTCCCACGAGGTGGGCCAGGAGGCGGGATCTGGGGGGCATCGTGGGGGTGAGGACGTGTTCGTGGTCGGCGTGGGCGCCGTCGCCGACGGCGCCCAGGCCGTCGAGGGTGGGGCAGCCGACGCCGGCGGTGTAGTTGCCGTCCGAGCCGCCGCCGACGGCGGCGGCCCGGCCCAGGGGGGCCATGCCCAGGCGGGCGGCGATGTCCTCGGCCAGGGCGAAGAGCTTTTCGGAGGCGGTGGTTTCCAGCGGCGGGCGGTTCGGGCCGCCGGAGATGCGCAGGCTCGCTTCCGGGTCGTGCGGGCGCAGGGCGCGGATCAGGCGGTCGGTGGTGTCCTGGGCGGCGGCGCCGGGGACGCGTACGTCCACGCTGAGGTCGGCGCGGGCGGGGACGGTGTTGGCCGTGCTGCCGGCCGAGGCCAGGGTCGGGGTGACCGTCGTCCCGGGTCCGGTGCGCTCGTTCACCGTGTCGGCGATCTGCCGCAACGCCAGGATCTGGTGGGCGAGTTCGGTGGCCGCGTTGATGCCCTTCTCGGGTTCCAGGCCCGCGTGTGCGGCGCGGCCGAGGACCGTGATCCCGTAGAACGAGACGCCCTTGCGGCCGGTCTTGAGAGCGCCGCCCGGGCCGGACGGCTCCAGGACGAAGGTGGCCGCGCACTGCCGCGCCAGGTCCTCGACGAGGTGGCGGGAGGTGCCGGAACCGACCTCCTCGTCGCCCGTGACCAGGACGCACACCCCGTCGAGCGAAGGCAGGGAGGCCAGGGCGTGGAACATCTGGACCAGGCCGGCCTTCATGTCGAAGACGCCGGGGCCCCGGGCGACGCCGTCCTCGACCGACCAGGGGTGGGTGGTGAGCGAGCCGATCGGCCAGACGGTGTCGTGGTGGCCCACCAGCAGCACCCGAGGGGTGGTGCCGAACATCCACCGGACGTGGGTGACGCCGTCGACGACGAGCGTGTGGGGCTGCCCGCCGAGGAGCCGGGTGCCCTGCTCGGCGACGACGTGCGCGCTGCGGGCCACCGCGGTGTGGTCGGCGGAGTACGACTCGCAGGTCACCAGCTCTTCGAGGTCGGCGAGCATGGCGTCGAGCCGGGGCAGGGCGGGGACGGACACGTGGTCCGCCCACGGGTGGTGGGGTCCTCGGTCAGTCGGCACGGTGCGTCCTCCGGGTCGGGATGGCCTCCACGCTAGGCACGCCGGGCGCCGCCGGGGTGGTGGCGCGCCCGTGTCACGTCTCCGGCGGGCCGGGCCGCGGGGCGTGGCCGGGCGGTACGGGGTCCGGCCAGACCAGGAGGACCGGGCACGGGGCGTGGTCGACGACGTGCCGGGCGGCCGGGCCGATGCCGTGCGGGCCGGGGTGGGCGCGGTCCCCGTCGCGGGCCAGGACCAGCAGGTCGGCCGCCCCGGCTTCGGCGAGCACCTCGCGTTCGACGCGCCCGGTGCGTTCGCGCCGCGTGCAGGGGCGGCCCAGGCGGTCGGCGGCGTCGCGGAGGAGCCGTTCCGCCGAGGCGGTGGCAAGGTGTTCCATGCGGGTGCCCGGGTCGCTCCCCCAGCCCCCGGCCGGGCGGTCCTC
Source organism: Streptomyces sp. NPDC101118 (assembly GCF_044759445.1). Lineage (NCBI taxonomy): Bacteria > Bacillati > Actinomycetota > Actinomycetes > Kitasatosporales > Streptomycetaceae > Streptomyces > Streptomyces sp. NPDC101118. Next base: position 175,299 of record NZ_JBIVZG010000008.1, read on the forward strand.
CGGCGGGTGGCCCCGGCCCAGCAGGCCGGCGAACGCGCCGTGCGCGGCGCCCGGTACGCCGGCCGGGGTGACGTGCAACAGGACGATCGCGGCGTCCGCCGGGGCGTGGGCGCGGGCGGCGTCCACACAGGCGGGCCAGGTGCCCTCGACGATCCAGACGACCACGCGCACGGGCGTCAGCCTCCTCCGATGACGGTCAGTGAGACCCACAGTGCCGGTACCGCCGCGGCCAGGGCGGCGGGCACCGCGTACAGGCCGAGCCGGGTGAACTCCTTCAGTTCCACCTCACTGTCGTGCGCGTGGACGATGCGCCGCCACAGGAGGGTCGCCAGGGAGCCCGCATAGGTGAGGTTGGGGCCGATGTTGACGCCCAGCAGGACGGCGAGGACGGCCCCCGGCCCCAGCGGGGCGGTCAGCGGCAGCAGGACGAGGACCGCCGGCAGGTTGTTGATCACGTTGGCGAGTACGGCGGCCAGCGCGGCCAGCACGAAGAGTTCCGGCAGCCCCGTGCCGTCCGGGACCACCCGCCCCAGTACGTCGTCGAGCCCGTTGTCGACCACGGCTCGCACCACGACCCCCAGCGCCAGTACGAAGGCCAGGAACGGCACGGAGGCGGCACCCAGCAGGGCCCGCGGGGTGGTGCGCCGCCGCGCCAGGGCGCGTACGGCGAGGGCCAGCGCCCCGGCGAGGGCGGCCCACGCCGGGTCGACGCCGACCGCCGAGGTCACCACGAAGCCGGCCAGCGTGCACCCCACGGTGACGAGGGCGAAGACGGGCAGCGGCGGCGCTTCGACGGCGGCGGGCGCCTCCGCCCCGGCGTCGAGGTCGGTGGCGAAGAAGCGGCGGAAGACCAGGTACTCGACCCCGATGGCCGCCGCCCACGGCAGGGCCATCAGCGCGGCGAACCGGGTGAAGCTGAGGCCGCTGGCCGCGAACGCCAGCAGGTTGGTGAGGTTGGAGACCGGCAGCAGCAGGGACGCCGTGTTCGACAGGTGGGTGCAGGCGTACACGTGTGGTTTGGGACGGGCGCCGATCCGGGCGGCGGTGGCGAACACCACCGGGGTGAGCAGCACCACCGTGGCGTCGAGGCTCAGCACCGCCGTGATCGCGGAGGCGGCCAGGAACACCTGGGCCAGCAGCCGGCGCGGCCGGGCCGCCGCCGTACGCGCCATCCACGCCCCGCACGCCTGGAACAGCCCCTCGTCGTCGCAGAGCTTGGCGAGGACCAGCACGGCGGCGAGGAAGCCGGTCACCGGTCCGAGGCGCTCGGCCTCGGCCAGCGCGTCGTCGGGGGAGATGGCGCCGGTGACGACGAGCAGCGCGGCGGCCGGGACTGCGGTCACCGCCTCGGGCCGGCCGAAGGGGCGGACGACGGCGCAGACCAGGACGAGGACGAGCAGGGCCGCGGACAGCGCCTCCGCGAGCTGGGCGTTCAGGGTGGGGTCCTTCCGCGTCTCGGCGGCCGGCCCGCCTGTGCTCCATCACCCCGCACGGTACCCGTCGCCACGCCGCGCCCCCGCGCTGACCTGCTGCGGTCCCGCCGTCGGCACGGCGCGGGCCGCCCCGGCTCCGGCAGGCGAAGTCGGGCGGGCGCGCCGACAATGAACAGGCCACGGATCGGAGGCGGGACCATGACGGAACGGCCGGTTGCCCTGGGAGGGGCGCACGGGGCGGCGGGGTACGACTGGTACGCGCGCACGCCCGCCGAGGTCCTCGGCGCGTTCGGCGTCGATCCCGGGGCCGGCCTGTCGGCCGACCGGGCGGCGGAGCTGCTGAGGGCGCACGGTCCGAACGCGCTCCCCGAGGAGCGGCGGGTCCCGGCCTGGCGCCGCTTCCTCGCCCAGTACCGCAGCTACATGCAGCTCGTGCTCGTGGCGGCCGCGATCGTCTCCCTGCTCATCCAGGAGTGGACGACGGCGGTCCTGCTCGTCGTCCTGACGCTGCTGAACGCGGTCGTGGGCCTGCGTCAGGAGGGCAAGGCGGAGAGCGCGATGAACGCGCTGCAGTCGATGCTCAAGGCCACGGCCCGGGTGCGCAGGCAGGGGGTGGAGGCCGAGATCCCGGCCGAGCAGCTGGTCGTCGGCGACATCGTGCTCATCTCGGCCGGGGACCAGGTGGGGGCGGACGGGCGGATCGTCGAGGCCAGTGCCCTGCAGATCGACGAGTCGGCGCTCACCGGCGAGAGCGTGCCCGCGGCCAAGGACACCGGGGCGCTGGCCGGGCCGCTGCCGACGCCCGGGGACCGGACCAACATGGCGTTCATGAACACGCCGGTGACGCACGGCAACGGCGTGCTGGTCGTCACCGCGACCGGTGCCGACACCGAACTCGGCAAGATCTCCGGGATGCTGTCGGCCACCGAGAAGGAGGTGCCGCCGCTCACCCGGGAGCTCAACACCCTGACGCTGTGGATCACCGCGGCGGCCGGCCTGACCATGATCGTGATGTTCGCGCTGGGGCGCCAGCGGGACCAGGCGTGGGACGCCCTGTTCGTCAGCGCGGTGTCGCTGGCGATCGCGGCGATCCCGGAGGCGCTGCCGACCGTGACGCAGGCGATCCTGTCCGTCGGCAGCCTCAACCTGGCCGAGCGGAACGCGATCGTCAAGGAGCTGCCGTCGGTCGAGACGCTGGCCTTCACCTCGGCGATCAACTCCGACAAGACCGGCACCCTGACGATGAACCAGGTGACGGTCGTCGAGGTGGTGACGCCCACCGACCGGTACACGGTCTCCGGTACGGGCTACGGGCTCGAAGGGCAGGTCCACCACGCGGCGGGGGCCGCGGCCGGCGTGGAGGAGGCGGTCCTGCCGTACCTCGTCACCAACGACGCCAAGCTGGTGGACGGCGTGCCGGTGGGCGACCCCACCGAGGCGGCGCTCCTGGTCCTCGGGCACAAGGCCGGGCTGGACGCCGACGCCACCAGGGAGCGCCTCCCCCGGCTCGCCACGCTGCCGTTCGACCCGGGCTACAAGCTGATGGCCACCTTCCACTCCGCGACCGGCGCCGACGGCAGGGAGGTCGTCCGGTGCTTCGTGAAGGGCGCGGTCCCGGCGGTGACGGCACGAGCGGCGACCGCCCTGGCGGCCGGCGGGACGATCCCCTGGGACGCCGCCCTGGCCAAACGGGCCGACGCGCAGACGGAGCGGATGGGCGGCGAGGGGCGCCGGGTGATGGCCGCCGCCACCCGGGACCTCGACCCGGCCGGGTTCGACCCGGCGGGCGACCTGCTCGGGTACGTCACCGACCTGCGGGTGACCAGCCTCGTCGGCATGGTCGACCCGCCCCGCGAGGAGGCGAAGGACGCCGTGGCGGGCGCCCAGGCGGCGCACATCAGGGTCCGCATGGTCACCGGGGACGACGTCACCACCGGCGCCGCCATCGCCCGTCAGCTCGGGATCCCCGGCGAGGCGGTCCTGGGCGCCGAGTTCGCCGCCATGAGCGAGGAGGAGCAGCTCGCCCGGATCGACGGGATCGGCGTGGTCGGGCGCGTCGCGCCGGAGCACAAGGTGATGCTCGCCGAGACGCTCAAGAAGAAGGGCGAGGTCGTGGCAATGACCGGGGACGGCGTCAACGACGCCCCGGCCATCAAGGCCGCCGACATCGGGATCGCCATGGGCAGCGGCACGGACGTCGCGAAGAACGCCGGCCGCATGATCCTGTCCGACGACAACTTCGCCACCATCGTCTACGCCGTGCGGCAGGGCCGCAGGATCTACGACAACCTCACCAAGTACATCCGGTTCGTCCTGCTCCTGCTGGTGACGTTCGTGCTCACCTTCCTCGGCGCCACCGTGTTCGACATCGCGGCCGGCGAGCCCTTCACCCCGCCGCAGGTGCTGTGGATCCACTTCGTGGTGAACGCGTCCTTCGGCTTCGCGCTCGGCTTCGACCGGGAGAGCCCCGGGCTGATGAGCCGCAGACCGCGCCCCCGCGGGGAGTCGGTGCTCACCCGTCCCGTCCTGGTCACGGTCGGCCTCGCCGGGCTCGCGGTCACCGTCCTGCTGCTGGGGCTCGTCACGCTCGGCGAGGAGCTGTTCGACGGCGTGGAGACCGGCCAGTCCATCGCGTTCACGGCGTTCTCCCTCTGCCTGATCGTGGCGGCGTTCGAGTGCCGCAGCGAGACGGAGTCGGTGCTGACCCCCGCCACCTTCGACAGCCGGCAGATGAACTGGGTGGCGCTGGCCCAGCTGGTGCTCGCCGTGATGGTGACGCAGCTGGACGGCTTCCGGAACCTGCTCGGGACGACCCGGATCGACGCCCGCCAGTTCGGCTGGGCCGTGCTGGCCGCGCTGGTGCTGCTGGTCCTGTGGGAGCTGGGCAAGTGGGTGGCCAGGCGCTCCGGGGGCGCGCGATGATCACCGACCGGCCGAGGCCTCCCGACGAACCGGAGCCCCCGGAGGAGCCGGCGCGGCCCGAGGGAACGGAGCGCCACGAAGGAGCGGCGCCCGCCGCGGAATCCCCGCCCCCGCTCTCCCGCAGGCGCCGCCGGTGGATCAGCCTCACGCTGCCCGGCTGCTGGGGTGCCCTGCTCCTCGCCTGCCTGTCGTTCACCCCCTCGCTCCTCCCCCGCGGCGGCGTCCTCCAGGGCCTCATCTGCGGCATCAGCGGGGCCATCGGGTACGGGCTCGGCGTCGTCGCGGCGTACGTGTGGCGCGCGTTCGCCGACCGGGAGGCGCGGCCCGCCACGCACCGGTCGTGGCAGGTCCTGATCATCACCGCCGTCGTGCTCTTCGGCCTCGCCTTCGGGTTCGGCCAGTACTGGCAGCGGGAGATCCGCAAGCTCATGGGCGTCACCGAGTTCAGCGTCCTCGCCACCGTCGCCTGCCCGTTCATCGCCCTGCTCGTCTTCTGGCTGCTCCTCTACGCGGGACGCGGGCTCCGGCGCGCGTACCACTGGGTCGTCCGCCTCCTCGGGCGCTGGATCGGCGCGAAGGCCACGAAGGTGGTCGGCTGGCTCGTGGTGGCGGGCCTGGCCTGGTCCGTGTTCAGCGGCGTGCTGCTGGGCGGCTTCGTCAACGCCGCCAACGAGGCGTTCTCCCTGCGCGACACGGAGACGCCGGAGGGCGTGCACCAGCCGACCTCCACCCTGCGCTCCGGCGGCCCCGGCTCGCTCATCCCGTGGGACACGCTGGGCCGCCAGGGCCGGGCCTTCACCGGCAGCGGTCCGACCGCCGCGGACATCAGCGCGTTCACGCACCGCACGGCCCGGGAGCCCGTACGCGCCTACGCCGGCCTGGACACGGCCGGCAGCGCGGAGGACCGGGCGGAGCGGGCCGTCGCCGACCTGCAGCGGGCGGGCGGCTTCGACCGGACGAACCTGCTGGTCATGACCACCACCGGCAGCGGCTGGGTCGACCCGGCGGCCGTGGACACGTTCGAGTACCTGGGCGGCGGCGACGCGGCCACGGTCGCGATGCAGTACTCGTACCTGCCGTCCTGGCTGTCGTACCTGGTCGACCAGTCCAAGGCGCGCGAGGCCGGCCGCGAGCTCTTCGACGCGGTGTACGACGTCTGGTCCGGGCTGCCCCAGGACCGGCGGCCGCGGCTGTTCGTGGCGGGCGAGAGCCTGGGCTCGTTCGGCGGCGAGACGGCCTTCAGCGGCGAGTACGACCTGCGCAACCGCACCGCCGGCACCCTCTTCGCCGGGCCGCCCAACTTCAACGTCCTGTTCCGGGAGTTCAGCGACCAGCGCGAGCCCGGCAGCCCGGAGATCGAGCCCGTCTACAAGGAGGGGCGGACCGTACGCTTCACCGACGGGCCGGCCTCCGGGATCCCGCCGGCGGACCGGCCGTGGGACGGCACGCGGGTGCTGTACCTGATGCACCCGTCCGACCCGATCGTCTGGTGGAGCCCGGAGCTGCTGCTCTCCGAACCCGACTGGATCGGCGAAGCGCCGGGCGGCGACGTGCTCGAAGCGATGGTGTGGATCCCGTTCGTGACGTTCTGGCAGGTCACCGCCGACCTGCCGTTCTCCACCGGGGTGCCGGACGGCCACGGGCACACGTACAAGGCCGAGTACGTCGACGGCTGGAACGCCGTGATGCGGCCCACCGGATTCACGCCGCAGGACCTGGACCGGCTGAAGGAACTCGTCAGGCCCCAGGACTGAGCGGGCGGGCGCCGGGCCCCGCGGGGCGGTCAGCGCAGCACGAAGCCGAAGAGGTAGCCGAGCGCGTTGACCGCCCAGTGCAGCCCCATCGGGGCCAGGAGACTGCCGCTGCGGCGCCGCAGTTCGCAGAACAGGACGCCGGCGGCCGCCGTGAACAGCACGGCGCCCGCGACCGCCAGCCCGGCCCCGAACGCCGAGTCGCCGAACACCGGGTCGAGCGCGGGCTTCGCCGTCGACAGGCGCAGCGAGGGCAGTACGTGCCACAGGCCGAACAGCACGCTCGACACGGCCGTCGCCCACCCGGTGCCCCGGGCCCGGGCGACCAGCCCGTACAGCACCCCGCGGAACGCGGTCTCCTCCAGCAGGACGGTGCCGAGGGGGACCAGCACCAGTACGCGGAGCGCCAGTTGGCCGGCGTCCAGGTCCGCGTACCGCCGGTCCTCGAACAGCGGCCTGGTGGCCGGCAGCAGCGCCCCGATCAGGTAGACGGCGCCGACCAGGCCGACCAGCGCCAGCGCCCAGCGGGCGCCGCGGCCCAGTGTGCCGGGCGCCAGTCCCGCGTCGGCCAGGGTGCCGCCGGCCAGGAAGAGCACGCCGAGCAGCAGGCCGGCCCCGACGACGGACGTCAGCAGGGCGGCCGCACCGGACCACTGGTGGATGAGGACGTTGGCGGCGGCGAGCACGGCCACGGTGAGCGCGACCGCGGGCCAGGTGCCGAGGGAACCGCGCCACCGGCCGCGCGGGCGGGCGTCCGGGGTGCCGTGGTCCTGGTCGCGGGAAGGCACTGCGGAGTCCGTCCTTCCGTTGCCGACGGGTCGTCTCGGCCCTCCCCCGCCCCCACGCTACCCGTCGGCCCTCCGTCCCGCCCGGCGCCGGGTCCCGGCGGGGCTTGACCTGCGGACCTGCGGCGACGTAGCTTCGGGCGCACTGGTTCGTGAGTTGACGGAAGGGGGCGGCGTCGGATGCCGGTCATCTTCCCTGCGCCCCGCCCGGCTCACGAGACCGCCTGGACTCCGGGCCGTGTAGCGCACGGCTGCTGAGCAGTCCCCCTCTCCCGGTGTGCCCGACAACGGGCCCGGGCCCTTTCGTGTTCTCTGATCCTCTCTGATTTCCCCCACCCGGCTGCGGCACGTCGTTGCGTGCTGAGCGCGCGCCGGGTCCTCGAGCTGCGCCACCCGAAACAGAAGGCTGCTGCCATGGCGACCAGAACCCACCGTACGAACGCTCACCGAGACGAGGCCGTGCGATGACCGCGGCGCGGATCACGGTCAACGGGGCGGAGGCCCCCCTCGCCCCCGCCGCTCCCCACACCACGCTGCTGGACTTCCTGCGCGAGCGCGGCCTGACCGGCACCAAGGAGGGCTGCGCCGAGGGCGAGTGCGGCGCCTGCTCGGTGCTGGTGGCCCGGCCCGGTGTGGACAAGCCCACGGACTGGGTGGCGGTCAACGCCTGCCTGGTGCCGGCCGCGGCGCTCGACGGCCAGGAGGTCGTCACCTCGGAGGGCCTGGCCACGGGCGGTGAGGGCGGTACGCCGCCCACGCTGCACCCCGTACAGGAGGAGCTGGCCGTGCGCGGCGGCTCCCAGTGCGGCTACTGCACGCCGGGGTTCGTCTGCAGCATGGCCGCCGAGTTCTACCGGCCCGGCCGCTGCGGCCACGCGGCGCCCGCCGCCGGCACGGACCCGGCGGGCGGCACGGACCCGGCCGGCTCCCCGGACCCGGCCGGCGGTACGGACCCCGAGCACGGCCCGAACGGCTTCGACCTGCACGCGCTGAGCGGCAACCTCTGCCGCTGCACCGGCTACCGGCCCATCCGCGACGCCGCGTTCGCCGTCGGCGAGCCGGCCGAGGACGACCCGCTGGCGCGGCGCCGCGAGCAGGCGCCGCCCGCCCCGGCCGCCACCGCGTACGCCGGGGGCGGCAGCGCGTTCCTGCGTCCCGCAACCCTCGCGGAGGCGCTGCGCCTGCTGGGCGAGCGTCCCGAGGCCGTGGTGGTGGCGGGCAGCACCGACTGGGGAGTGGAGGTGAACATCCGCTCCCGGCGCGCGAGTTGTGTGGTGGCCGTCGACCGGCTGGCCGAACTCCGGGAGCTGCGCTTCGCGTCCGGCCACGTGGAGATCGGCGCGGCCCTGACCCTCACCGAACTGGAACGGCGCCTCGACGGACGCATCCCGCTGCTGGCGCAGGTGTTCCCGCAGTTCGCGTCCCGGCTGATCCGCAACAGCGCGACCCTGGGCGGCAACCTGGGCACCGGCTCCCCCATCGGCGACACCCCGCCGGCGCTGCTCGCGCTGGACGCGTCGCTGGTGCTGGCCGGCGCCGACGGCGAGCGCGAGGTGCCGCTCCGCGACTACTTCACCGGCTACCGGCAGAGCGTACGCCGGCCCGGGGAGCTGATCCGCGCCGTGCGGATCCCGCTGCCGCTCGCTCCGGTGACCGCGTTCCACAAGATCGCGAAGCGGCGTTTCGACGACATCTCCAGCGTGGCCGTCGCGTTCGCGCTGGACATCGAGGACGGCACCGTCCGCAGGGCCCGCATCGGCCTGGGCGGTGTCGCCGCCACCCCCCTCCGCGCCCTGGCCGCCGAGGCGGCCCTGGAGGGCCGGCCCTGGTCGGCGGAGACCGTCGGCGCCGCGGCCGGGGTGCTGCGCACCGAGGGCACCCCGATGGACGACCACCGGGCCAGCGCGGGCTACCGCTCCGCGATGCTCGGCCAGAGCCTGTTGAAGCTGTACGCGCAGACCACCGAGGCGGTGACGTCATGAGCCGACTGTCCGAGCGTCCCGAGAAGCCCGTCGTGGGCGTGTCGATGCCGCACGAGAGCGCGCACCTGCACGTGACCGGCGCCGCGCTGTACACGGACGACCTGGTCCACCGCACGAAGGACGTGCTGCACGCCTACCCGGTACAGGTCATGAAGGCCCACGGCCGGATCACCGCGCTGCGCACCGCGCCCGCGCTCGCCGTGCCCGGCGTGGTCCGCGTGCTGACCGGCGCCGACGTGCCGGGCGTCAACGACGCGGGCATGAAGCACGACGAGCCGCTCTTCCCCGACGAGGTCATGTTCCACGGCCACGCGGTCGCCTGGGTGCTGGGCGAGACGCTGGAGGCGGCGCGGCTCGGGGCGGAGGCCGTGGAGGTGGAGCTCGACGAACGGCCCTCCGTCCTCACGCTGCCGGACGCCATCGCCGCGGGCAGCTTCCACGGCGCCCGGCCCGTGATGGAGTCCGGCGACGTGACGGCCGGTTTCGCCGACTCCGCGCACGTGTTCACCGGCGAGTTCCTGTTCTCCGACCAGGAGCACTTCTACCTGGAGACGCACGCGGCACTCGCCCTGATCGACGAGAACGGGCAGGTGTTCGTCCAGAGCAGCACCCAGCACCCGTCGGAGACCCAGGAGATCGTGGCGCACGTACTGGGCCTGCACAGCCACGAGGTGACCGTGCAGTGCCTGCGCATGGGCGGCGGCTTCGGCGGCAAGGAGATGCAGCCGCACGGGTTCGCGGCCGTCGCCGCGCTCGGCGCCCGGCTGACCGGCCGGCCGGTCCGGGTACGGCTCAACCGCACCCAGGACCTGACCATGTCCGGCAAGCGCCACGGCTTCCACGCCGAGTGGCGGATCGGCTTCGACGCCGAGGGCCGCATCCAGGCCCTGGACGCCACGCTGACCGCGGACGGCGGCTGGAGCCTGGACCTGTCGGAGCCGGTGGTGGCCCGCGCGCTGTGCCACATCGACAACACGTACTGGATCCCGAACGCCCGCGTCGCCGGGCGCATCGCCCGGACCAACAAGGTCTCCAACACCGCCTTCCGCGGGTTCGGCGGGCCCCAGGGCATGCTGGTGATCGAGGACATCCTGGGCCGGTGCGCGCCGCTGCTCGGCCTGGACCCGATGGAGCTGCGGGAGCGGAACTTCTACCGGCCGGGGCAGGGCCAGACCACCCCGTACGGGCAGCCGGTCACCCAGGCCGAGCGGATCTCCGTCGTCTGGGAGCAGGTACGGCAGGACGCCGGCCTCGCCGACCGGCAGCGGGAGATCGCGGCCTTCAACGCCGCGCACCCGCACACCAAGCGGGCGCTCGCGGTCACCGGCATCAAGTTCGGCATCTCGTTCAACCTGACCGCCTTCAACCAGGGCGGCGCGCTGGTGCTCATCTACAAGGACGGCTCGGTCCTGATCAACCACGGCGGCACGGAGATGGGCCAGGGCCTGCACACGAAGATGCTGCAGGTGGCCGCGACCACGCTGGGCATCCCCCTGCGCAAGGTGCGGCTGGCCCCGACCCGGACCGACAAGGTGCCCAACACCTCCGCCACCGCGGCCAGCGCGGGCACCGACCTGAACGGCGCGGCGGTGAAGAACGCCTGCGAGCAGCTGCTGGAAAGGCTGCTGCGGGTGGCCGGCACCCAGCTCGGCGCCAACGCGTCCGACGTACGCATCACCGAGGGCGTCGCGCGCGTCCTGGGCGGCGACCGGGAGCTGGCCTGGGACGACCTGGTGCGCACCGCGTACTTCCAGCGGGTCCAGCTGTCGGCGGCCGGCTTCTACCGGACCGAGGGCCTGCACTGGGACGCCAAGGCCTTCCGCGGCTCGCCGTTCAAGTACTTCGCGTACGGCGCCGCCGCCGCCGAGGTGGAGGTGGACGGGTTCACCGGCGCGTACCGCATCCGGCGGGTGGACATCGTGCACGACGTCGGCGACAGCCTGTCCCCGATGATCGACGTCGGGCAGGTCGAGGGCGGCTTCGTGCAGGGCGCCGGCTGGCTGACGCTGGAGGACCTGCGCTGGGACACGGGGGACGGCCCGAACCGCGGCCGGCTGCTGACCCAGGCGGCCAGCACGTACAAGCTGCCGAGCTTCTCCGAGATGCCCGAGGAGTTCCGCGTACGGCTGCTGCAGAACGCCACCGAGGAGGGCGCGGTCTACGGCTCCAAGGCGGTGGGCGAGCCCCCGCTGATGCTGGCGTTCTCGGTGCGCGAGGCGCTGCGGCAGGCCGCCGCCGCCTTCGGGCCCGAGGGTGTCTGCGTCGAGCTCGCCTCCCCCGCGACGCCCGAGGCGGTGTACTGGGCGGTCGAGGCGGCCCGCGCCGGCGGTGCGCGGGCCGACGGCGGCGGTGCCCCGGGCGACGGCTCGGTGGCCCGGACGGACACCGGCGCCCTGAGCCATGCCTGACACCACCTGGGTGGCCGCGGTCGCGCGGTTGCGGGCGCGCCGGGAACCCGGCGTGCTCGCGACCGTCGCGACCGTGCGCGGCCACGCGCCCCGCAAGGCGGGGGCCAAGCTCGTCGTGGGCCGGACCGGGACCTGGGGTTCGATCGGCGGCGGCAACATCGAGGCCGTCGTGATCGACCGGGCCCGGGACCTGATCGGCACGCCCGGCCCGGAGCCGGAGCTGCTGGACTTCGCCCTGAACGACAAGGTCACCGGCCCGCACGGCGTGCAGTGCTGCGGCGGCGCCGTCGGTGTGCTGCTCGAACCACTGCCGACGGTCCCGGCGGTGGCGGTCTTCGGCGTCGGGCACGTGGGACTGGAGCTGGCCCGCATCCTGGCCCGCCACGACCTCGACCTGCACCTGGTCGACTCCCGCGCGGACATGCTCGCCGAGGAGCGGCTCGGCGTCCTCGCGGACGCGGTGGCGCAGGTCAGGGTGCACCACACCCCGCTGCTCCCGGAGGAGGTGCTGGAGGAACTGCCGGCCGGCACCCACGTCCTGATCATGACGCACGACCACGCGGAGGACGCCGCGCTCTGCGACGCCGCCCTGCGCACGGAGGGTCTCGGCTCGGTCGGGCTGATCGGCTCGGCCGCCAAGTGGGCGCGGTTCCGGCAGCGGCTGGCCACCGAGGGCGGCCACGACGCCGAGGCGATCGACCGGATCAGGACACCGATCGGGATCGCGGGAATCACCGGCAAGGAACCCGCGACGATCGCGGTGAGCGTCGCGGCGGACCTGCTCCGCCGCTTCGAGGAGGACCGCCCCTGAGGCCTGTCCTCCGGACCGGGCCGGGTGCGGCCGGCGGGTGGATTTCCGGTCCGGCACGGCTGGACCGGGCGGTCGCCGGGAACACTCCGGCGAACGCCGGCGGCCCGTCGCCGGTGCCCGGCCGAGGAGCAGCCGATGGACACCACCCCAGGGGCGCCGCCGCCCCGGGCCGCGCGTCACGCACGCCCCGCGGGGCCCGTGCTCGTCTGCGCCGCGGCGGCCGTGCTGCTGTCCGGGTGCGGGGCGCCCGCCTCCCGGCAGGACGCGGCCCGGGAGGTCGGGGCCGCCTTCGAGCGCGCGCTGGCCTCCGGTGACCACGCCACCGCCTGCGCGCTGCTCGCCCCGGTCACGCGCGAGCGGCTGGAGGAGCAGGAGGAGCGGCCTTGCGCCGCCGCCCTGGGCGACCAGGACCTGCCGCGCGGCGGCGCGGTGCACGGCACGGAGGTGTACGGGCGCCAGGCGCTGCTGCGGCTGACGGCCGACACGCTGTTCCTCTCGCAGTTCCGCGGCGGCTGGAAGGTGGTGGCCGCGGGGTGCGAGCCGCGCCGGGACCTCCCGTACCGGTGCACGGTGGAAGGGGCCTGAGGTGCGCGCACTGTTCGTCGCCTGCCTGGTCGTCATCGTCGGCGGGCTCGGCTACTTCATGGCCATCGGGGTGATGCACCGGTGAGCCCCGCGGACGGCGGGCGCGGCCGGCGCCGGGGCTTCTGGCACGACAACAGCCTGACCCTGGTGTTCGGTTCCGCGTTCCTCGTGGTCCTGGCCGGCCAGGCGCTCGCCGGGCACGCCGAGTTCAACGAGGCGCTCGCCGTGGACGGTCTCCAGCAGCTCGGCCTCGGCGAGTACCTGATGTCCTCGGACTTCGCCGTGGACGTGACCGAGAACTGGCAGTCGGAGTTCCTCCAGTTCTTCCTCTACATCTTCGGCACGGTCTGGCTGCTCCAGCGGGGCTCGCCCGAGTCGAAGGAGCTGCACAAGGCCGGGCCGGAGAGCGAGCGCGAGCAGCGCATGGGTGAGCACGCCCGGCCGGAGTCGCCGCGCTGGGCGGGCCGCGGCGGCTGGCGCCAGGCTCTGTACGCCCACTCGCTCGGCTCCGTCATGGCCTGTTTGTTCCTGCTCTCGTGGCTGGCGCAGTCCATCACGGGCGTCGCTGCGTACGACGAGCAGCAGCTGCGGCAGCTGGAGGAGCCGGTGGGCTGGGGTGCGTACCTGGCCTCGGCCGACTTCTGGAACCGCTCGCTGCAGAACTGGCAGTCCGAACTGCTCGCGGTCGCGGCGATGGCGGTCCTCTCCGTCTACCTCCGGCAGCGCGGCTCCCCGGAGTCCAAGCCCGTGGGCGCGGCGCACTCGGCCACGGGCGTCGAGGGCTGAACCGCCGGGGGGATGCGGCGGCGCGCGCGTCCGGACGGGGAGGACCGGCCCGGTGGGGGCCGCCGGGCCGCGGACGGGCGGGCAGCCCTTTCCGCCCGTTCCGGTGGTCCGGCGGCCCCCACCGGGCCGGGGCTCATGCCGCGGACAGCGCGTCGGCGACCTTCCGCAGCAGCGTCCGGCGGGGCCGCTGCGGGGCCAGCTCGCGCAGCTCGGCCATGCGGGCGCCGATGGCCTGGAGTTCCTTGCGGCCCACGGCGGCGCGGACCTGGGGGAACCAGCCCTCCTCCTCGGCCTTCATGTGCCGTTCCACGGCGTCCATCAGGACGGCGGCCTTCGCCGCGTATCCCTCGTCCCGGCTGTCCATGGCCTCCAGCTCGCCGGCCAGGACGTCCGCGACGTGGTGCTCCTCGTGGAACCGGAGCACGGTCCCGCCGGTCTCCGGTACCAGCCGGCGCGTCCGCGGGTACATGACCTCGTCCTCCAGGTAGGTGTGGACGGTCAGCAGGTGGAGGAGTTCCCGGACGGCCTCGGCCGGGGGACCGCCGTCGGTCTGCGCGGTGTCCGTGCCGGCGGGTGCGTCCTGGCCGCCCGCCGGGGCACGGCAGGCGCGGATGAGCTTCCTGATCTGCTTGTGGTCGTCCCTCAGCATCACGATGGCGTCGGTGGACATGGCTGGCTCCTGTGCCCCCTGGATGGTCCTGATGGCCTGCGGCTGCCCGCCGTGGCGCCCGCCATGCCCGTGGCCGGCCGGTGACCGGCGGCGGCCCGGGTGCGCGGCCCGGGCGGCCCGCCGTCATCCGGTCGGCCGCGCACCGCGTGCCGCCGGCGTGGGCCGGCGGCAGGCTGTGGGGCACGTGGGCCGCCCCTGCGGCTCCCGTGCCCCGACGCCGTAGGAGGTCAGCCGTGCAGGGTCAGGGTGACGAAAGCGCGGGTGAGATCGCCGCACTCCGGGCCAGGATCGCGGCCCTGGAGGCCGAGCAGGCGACCGCGCAGCGGCCACCGCGCGAGCACCACCGGATGCGGGCGCTGCTGTCCACGCTGCTGATCGTCATCGGGTGCGTACTGGCCCCGCTGGGCATCGTCGCCGCGTGGACCTCCCAGATCGTGGGGAACACCGACCGGTACGTCTCCACGGTCGCGCCGCTCGCCTCCGACCCGGACGTCCAGGAGGCCGTGGCGAACCGGGTCACCAACGCCGTGAAGGAACGGCTCGACCTCGCCACGCTGCTCACGGACGCGGCCCCCGAGGACCGGCCGCTGCTGGAGAAGGCGCTGGGCAAGCTGGGCGGCTCGCTGGAGGACGCGGTCGCCAGTTTCGTGAAGGAGAAGGCACGGGACGTCGTCGCGTCGGACGCCTTCGAGAACATCTGGACCAACGCCAACCGCAGGATCCACACCTCCGTGGTCCGCGCGCTGACCGGCAGCGGCGACGGCGCCGTGGAGATCAAGAACGACACGGTGACGGTGGACCTGGCGCCGGTCGTCGAAGAGGTCAAACAACGCCTGGTGGACTCCGGGATGAACGTCGCGGCGAAGATCCCCGAGATCCACACCGACTTCACCGTCGTGCAGTCCGAGGACATCGGCCGGGTCAAGACCGGCTTCCGGCTGCTGGAGCTCGCCGGCGTCTGGCTGCCGATCGTGGCCGTGCTGCTGGTCGTCGCCGGCATCCTCACCTCCGTCCACCGCCGCCGCACCCTGGTGGCGGGGGCGCTGGGCCTCGCGTTCGCCGCCCTGGTCCTGGGCGTCATCCTGACCGTCTTCCGCACCGTCTACCTGAACGCGCTGCCGGACACGGTGTCCCAGCCGGCCGCCGGCTCGGTGTACGACGCGATGATCCGCCTGCTGCGCACGACGATCCGCATGGTCGTGGTCCTCGGCGTGGTGGTGGCCCTCGCGGCCTGGCTCTCCGGCCCCGGCCGGTACGCGACGGCGGCCCGCTCGCTGTGGCACTCCGGCATCACCTCCACCCGGGCCGCAGCCGACCGCCTGGGCCTGCGCACCGGCCCCGTGGGCCCCTTCGTCCGTCGGCACCGCACCTGGATCACCTGGGGCCTGGTGGCGGTGGCCGCCCTGGTCTACGTCCTGTGGTCCTACCCGACGGGCTGGGTGGTCGTGGGGCTGGCGCTGGCCCTGCTCTTCGCGCTCGCGGTGGCGGAGTTCCTCGCCGCGGACACCCACCCCGAGCGGGCGGACGAGCCGGCCGACCGGCTGACGCCGGGGCCGCCCGGCCCGTCCGGCCAGTCCGGCCCGTCCGGCCCGGTCTGACCTCAGGGCCCGGCCCGACCGCACGGACTCCGACGCCCCGTCCCGGACCCGGCGCGCACGGCGCCGCCGTCCGGGCGGGGCGTCGGGCGTGCGTCAGGCCGGGGCGTCCGCGGCCGCCCGCGCCGGGCCGGGCTGGGCCCCGGGGATCCGCTGGGTGAAGAAGAGGGAGAGCAGCGCGGCGAAGGCGAGGATGCCGAGCGCCGCCTTGAGCCCTTCGATCCGGGCGCTGTCGTTCGCCTCCAGCGCGGCCTCCGTCACGGCCGGGTCGGTGCCGGCCGCGTCGAGCGCGTCCTGCAGCTGCGCGTCCGACAGGAAGGGGGCGCTGCCCGCGAGGCTGGTGTGCGCCTGGGTCTTCACCGCGGCCGGGACCGCCGGGTTCTGGTCGATGGCGGCGAGGAACGAGGCCGCCAGCACGGCGACCATGATCGAGCCGGCGAGGGCGGTGCCGATCGAGGCGCCGAGGTTGGTGACGGTGTTCTGGACGCCGCCGACCTCGGCGCTCTGCTCGTCCGGCACGGCGGACACGGTGACGGCGCCGAGCTGGGAGGCGAGGGCCCCGATCCCGAGGCCGATCAGGAGCATCGGGACGGTGACGACCTCCGGGCCGGAGTCCGGGTCGAGCAGCGCCATCAGGACCACGGCGCCGATGAACATCACCAGGATGCCGAACCGCACCACGCGCCGCGGCGACGCCCGCGGCAGGAACCGCGGGATCCCGACCGCCGCGGCGAGCAGCGTGAGGGAGAGCGGCAGGATCAGCGCGCCCGTGTGGAGGGCGGAGAGGCCGAGCGCCACGGAGAGGTAGAGGGGGACGACGAAGAACACGCCCATCTGGACGAGGTACTGGAAGAGGAAGATGGTGAGGCCGCCGGTGAGCTGGCGGTTCTCCAGCAGCTCGGGGTCGACCAGCGGCTCCGCCCCGCGCTTCACCAGCCGCGCCTCCCAGCGGAAGAACAGCCAGACCAGCAGCACGCCGCCGAGCATCAGCCAGACGACGGGCGAGAGGGTGAACCAGGAGGGGCCCCCGGGCTTGGGCCGGAACCAGCCCCATTCGCTGGTGCGCAGCAGGGCGAAGACGAAGAGGCCGATGCCGGCGGCGGACAGGATCGCGCCCGGTACGTCGATGTGCGGGCGGCGGTCCACGGGGGCGTCGGCGAACCGGCGGGCCAGGAACAGGATGGCGACGACCAGGACGGACTCGCCCGCGAACACCCAGCGCCAGGAGAAGAAGGTGGTGGCGAGGCCCCCGATGAGCGGGCCCACTGCGATGGCCACCGCAGCCGCGGCGGCGACCAGGCCGTAGGCGCCCGGGCGCTGCTCCTTGTCGAAGTTCGACGCGACGAGCGCCACGATGGCCGGCATGATCAGGGCCGCGCCCACGCCCTCCAGGAACGACCAGCCCACCAGCAGGACGGTCAGGTTGGGGGCGAGCGAGGTCAGCAGGGATCCACACCCGTAGACGACGCAGCCGATCATGAAGGCCCGTCTGCGGCCGATGAGCGCGCCGACCTTGCCGCCGCTGATCATGAGCATCGCCATGACGAGGGTGTACGCGGTGATCGCGCCCTGCATGCCGCTCACGGTCGTACCGACGTCCTCCGCCACCGTCGCGATGGAAACGTTCATCACCGAGCTGTCGAGGGCCATCAGGAACTGGCCCGTCGCCAGTGTCAGCAGGACGACTCTCGCGCCCCCCGCCCTGCCGGCCGCATCCGCCTGTGTCATGGCCGCAGCGTGCCACGGGAGCGGTGGCCCGGCCGGGCGCCTCGCCGGTGGGTTCATCAGACTGGCGACGGCTCTTCGGCGGAGGCATTCCGGACGTGCGGGGGCCCGGGGTGCGTGCTGGAATGAGATGACATTTCACCCAATACCGACAGGAGCTGCGCATGAGCAGCGAGGCCGAGACCGCCCCGGGCTTCGGTGACATCGAGGAACTGGGCCCGGTCGACTACGTGGTGGTCGAGTTCCCGGGCAACCGGATGACGGGTGAGGGACTCCCGATCCTCGTCGATCTGGTGGACCGCGGGATCATCCGCATCTTCGACTTCGTCTTCGTCCGCAAGGACCTGGACGGCACCGTGACCGCGGTGGAGCTCCAGGACCTGGGCGGCGAGATCGACCTGTCCGTCTTCGAGGGCGCCTCGTCCGGCCTCCTGGACCAGGGCGACCTGGACGAGGCCGGCAGCGCACTGGAACCCGGGAACTCGGCCGGGATCATCGTGTACGAGAACACCTGGGCGGCGCCGTTCGCCCGTGCCCTCCGGCGTGGCGGGGCGCAGCTCGTCGCGGCCGGACGGATCCCCGTCCAGGCGCTGCTGGCGTCGCTGGACGCCCTGGAAGAGACGTACGACGGGGAGTGAACCCCGGCCCGGCCTGGAGATGAGGATCATGCCCGGACTTCTTCGCGGCGTCGCCCGCACCGCCGTCGTCGCCGGCACCGCCACCGCGGTGTCCAACCGTGTGAGCCGCCGTCAGGCCGGCCGCTGGGCCCGGCAGGAGGAGGAGCAGCAGGCGCAGATGGCGCCCCAGCAGGCGTACCAGCCCCCGCCGCCCCCGCCCCCGCCCGCGGCCGCGGCCGCGGCCGCGGCCGCCCCGGCCGACGAGATGTCGGCCAAGATCGACCAGCTCAAGGAGCTAGGCGCCCTCAAGGAACAGGGCGTGCTGACCGAGGAGGAGTTCGCCGAGCAGAAGCGGCGCCTCCTGGGCTAGCCGGCCTCCGGCGCGCCCCCCCCCCCCCCCCCCCGCCCCCGGGGGGGGGGGGGGCCCGGGCGCCCGCCTGCGGCCCGGCCGCCCCTCCTCAGGGGTCCTCCGGCCAGAACGGGAAGTAGTCCGCCTCGCCCTCCCCCGTGGGGCAGATGATGTAGCTGCTCTCCGGCAGCTCGTTCCAGGCGCCCGGCAGGTCGCCCAGCGGCTCGGAGACGACCAGCCGGGTGGTGTCGGAGAGGCGCAGGAAGGCCAGGTTCGGGTGGAGCTGCCGGATCTCGTCGGCCCGGCTGCTGTAGAAGAGGGAGCGGGAGCGGCCCTGGGTGGAGTACCGGAAGGCCCACAGCCGCTCGCCGTCCGAGACCGCGATGGTCATCTGGAGCGGCGACTCCACGCCGTGCTCCTTGCCCAGCCGCTCCACGAAGCCCGCCATCCGCGCCACCGCACCGGGCACGTCCTGGTCCAGGCCGAACGTCACGGCGAGGTAGAACATCACCTCGGAGTCGGTGGAGCCCTCGATGGAGGCGAACAGCGCCGGGTCCACGGCCATGCACAGGTCGCGCCGCAGCCGGTGGAAGTCGGTGATCGCGCCGTTGTGCATCCACAGCCAGCGCCCGTGCCGGAACGGGTGGCAGTTGGTCTGCTGCACCGCCGTGCCGGTCGAGGCCCGGACGTGCGCGAAGAACAGTGGCGACCGGACGTGCGCGGCGATCTCCCGCAGGTTGCGGTTGTTCCAGGCCGGACCGATGTCCCGGACCACGCCGGGCTCGGCGTCGCCGTTCGCTCCGTACCAGCCGACTCCGAAGCCGTCGCCGTTGGTGGTCTCCACGCCCAGCTTCGAGTGCAGGCTCTGGTCGATGAGGGAGTGGTCCGGCTTGTACAGGACGTCGTCCAGCAGGACGGGGGCACCGGCGTAGGCGAGCCAGCGGCACATGGCGCGTCCTTTCTCTCGTACGCGCCCGGCGCACGCATCCGGACGCGCGTTCTTCGAGCGTAGTCCAGGACGCCCGGTACGCCACGGGCGGCGCGGCGGGCGACGTGCGACGCTGGAGGGAGAACGCCGACGAGTGCCCGGGCCCGGCCCGGGGGACTCGGGAGGTCCGATGGGACGGGATGTCCCGGCGCTGGTGTTCACGCGGGAGGACCGGCGCCGCTACCGCAACAAGACGCAGTCCTGCCTCGACGCGCTCGCCCGCATGCTGCGGGAGTCCCGCTTCGACAACGAGCGGCCCCAGGTCGGACTGGAGATCGAGCTGAACCTGGTGGACGGCACCGGCGAGCCCGCCATGCGGAACGCGGACGTGCTGGACGCGATCGCCGACCCCGCGTGGGCGACCGAGCTGGGCCGGTTCAACCTGGAGATCAACATTCCGCCGCGGCGGCTGACCGAGGGCGGCCCGGACTCCTGGGAGCGGGAGATCCGGGACGCGCTGAACCACGCCGAGGAGCGGGCCGCCGGGGTCGGCGCACACCTGATGATGATCGGGATCCTGCCGACGCTGCGGCTGTCGGACGTGGGCGAGCACGCGATCTCCGAGAACCCGCGCTACCACCTGCTCAACGAGCAGGTCTTCGCGGCCCGGGGCGAGGACCTGCGGCTCGCGCTGGACGGCATCGAGCGGCTGCGCGCGTACGCCGACACGATCACCCCGGAGGCGGCGTGCACCAGCACGCAGTTCCACCTCCAGGTCGCGCCGGAGGAGTTCGCCGCGTACTGGAACGCCGCGCAGGCCATCGCCGGGGTGCAGGTGGCGCTGGCGGCGAACTCGCCGTTCCTGTTCGGGAAGGAGCTGTGGCGCGAGACCCGGATCCCGCTGTTCGAACAGGCCACCGACACCCGGCCGGAGGAGATCAAGGTCCAGGGTGTACGGCCCCGGGTGTGGTTCGGGGAGCGCTGGATCACCAGCGTGTTCGACCTCTTCGAGGAGAACCAGCGCTACTTCCCCGCCCTGCTGCCGCTGTGCGAGGACGAGGACCCGCACGAGCTGCTGGAGGCGGGTGACGTCCCGGAGCTGGCGGAGCTGACGCTGCACAACGGGACGGTGTACCGGTGGAACCGGCCGGTGTACGCCGTCGCCCACGGCAAGCCGCACCTGCGGGTGGAGAACCGCGTGCTGCCGGCCGGCCCGACGGTCGCCGACACGCTCGCCAACGGCGCCTTCTACTACGGGCTGACCCGGGCCCTGGTCGAGGAGGAGCGCCCGGTGTGGTCCCGCATGTCGTTCGCCGCCGCGGAGGACAACCTGCACGCGGCCGCCCGGCACGGCATGGACGCCTCCCTGTACTGGCCGGGGATGGGCGAGGTGCCGCCCGCCGAACTCGTGCTGCGCCGGCTGCTGCCGCTGGCGCACCGGGGGCTGGCCGCCGCGGGCATGGACGAGGCCTGGCGGGAGCCGCTCCTCGGCGTCATCGAGCAGCGCTGTGTGACGGGGCGCAACGGGGCGACCTGGCAGGCGGAGACGTTCCACCACCTGGACGACTCCCTGCACCGCGACCGCCACGAGACCCTGCGCCGGATGACCTGCCAGTACATGGAGTTCATGCACCTCAACGCCCCGGCGCACACCTGGCCGGTCGACTGACCGCGCGCTCCCGCGGCCGGCCGGCCCGGCCGGTCACACGTCCTGGATGCGCCGGAACGGGCGGTCCGCCTCCAGGGCGAACGCGACCTCCAGCAGCAGGCGTTCACTGCCCGGGCGGCCGGAGAACATGACGCCGACGGGCAGCCCGTCCGCGGTCGCCCGCGCGGCCGGCACCGAGACCGACGGCGTCCCGACGACGTTGTTGAGCGGGGTGAACGCCACGTAGGCGAGGATCCGCTCGACCAGCTCCCGGTACGGGACGGCCGGGCTGAGGCGCCCGATCTCGGGGGTGGTGTGCGCGAGCACCGGCGAGAGCACGAGGTCGAGCCCGCGGAACGCCGCCGCGTACGCCTCCCTGGTGCGCTTCAGCCGGCGCAGCACGCCCGGGGTGCCGCGCCAGTGCCGCAGGTACTCCTCGCGCAGGCCCCGGCTGAGGCCGTCCATGCGGTGCCGGTCGAAGTCCGGGCCGAAGGTGCGGCCGGTGGCGCCGATGAGGAAGGAGAGCAGTCCCCAGTAGGTGAGGAAGTCGTCGGTGAAGCGGGGGTCGACGGCCAGCTCGACGGGCTCGACGCGGTGGCCCAGGCCCTCCAGCGTGGCCGCGGTCTCGGTGACGGCCGCCCTGGTGGTGGCGTCGGCCTTGACCCCGTTCGGCGAGTCGACGAGGAAGCCGATGCGCAGCGGCCGGTCGGAGGGGCCCTCGACCAGGCCCAGCGGCGGCAGCTTCGGGTCGCGCCAGTGGGTCTCGGCGGCGGCCAGCCAGGCCGCGGAGTCCCGTACGGAGCGGCTGACGATCCCGTCGGAGACGATGTCCAGCGGGAGTTGGCGGCTCTGGGCGTTGCGCACCACCCGGCCCCGGGTCGGCTTGAGCCCGACCAGCCCGCAGCAGGCCGCGGGTATCCGTATCGAGCCGCCGCCGTCGTTGGCGTGCGCGATCGGTACGGCGCCGGCGGCGACGAGGGCGGCGCTGCCGCCGGAGGAGCCGCCCGCGGAGTGGCCCGTGTGCCAGGGGTTGCGTACGGGCTCCGCGCCCTCGTACTCCGTGGTCGGGCTGAAGCCGAACTCGGGCAGCCGGGTCTTGCCGAGCACCGTGACGCCGCTGCTGAGGAACTGCCGGGCGAAGGGCGCGTGCCGGCGTGCGGTCCGCGGGGTGAAGGCCGCGCTGCCGTGGCCCGTGGGCAGGCCCTGGTAGTCGGTGTTGTCCTTGACGAACGTCGGTACGCCGGCGAAGGCACCGGCCGTGCCGCCGGCGGGGGCCGCTCCGGCCGCGGGCGCCGCGGCGTCGGCGTACACCTGGACGGCGCGGAGCCGCGCGTCGACGGCCCGTACCCGCTCGGCCGCGTCCCGGGCGGCCTCGGCGGCGCCGACCTCACCGCGCCGGATCGCCGCCGCGAGCCCGACGGCGTCGTACTCCCCCAGCGCGTCGTCCCGGAAGGCGTGCACCGTGGGCCGTTCCTCGAAACTCGTCACCGCTACCTCAGCACCTCGGCCGTGTGGATGGTTGCCGCCATCATTGCCTACCGTCGGGTAACACGCGAGGGTTCTGCGGGATCTTGGAGGGAATCCCCGGCGGGGGTGCGAGCGGGCAAGGGCGCGCGCCGCGGTCGTAGCCGATCATCGGGTGGATCCGCGGTGGACGGCCCGGGCAGGGGTACGGTCGTGCCGTGACGATCACCTACCGAGTGGCGCGCCCCGGGGACGCCGGGCCCATCGAGGCCCTGGACGGCTCCTTCACCACCGACACCGTCCTGGACGTCGTCGTCACGTCCGACGGCTTCGGCATCCGCGAGCGTGCCGTGGACCCGCCGGTGCGCAAGGTCTTCCCGCCCGAGGAGCACGACGAGCAGTCGCTGGGCCCGGACGTCGCCGCCGACGCCCGGACCGTCGTCGCCCTCGACGGCGGAGAGGACGGACGGGTGTGCGGCTTCGTGGCGGTCCGGTACGCGCCCTGGAACCGGCGGCTGACCGTCGAGGACATCGAGGTCGCCCCGGGCCACCGCGGCCTCGGCATCGGCCGGGCACTGATGGAGCACGCGGCGGAGTTCGGCCGCGAGCGGGGTGCCGGGCACCTCTGGCTGGAGGTCTCCAGCGTCAACGTGCCCGCGGTGCGGGCCTACCGGCGCCTCGGCTTCCTGTTCTGCGGGCTCGACACCCACCTGTACGACGGCACCCCGGCGGCGGGCGAGATCGCGCTGTACATGAGCCGCCCCTGCGGCTGACCGCAGGCTGTTCCTGCGCCGGCTCCCGGACGCGGCCGCGGACGGGCTGCCGGATCCGCACGCGATGACGCCGCCGGTTTCCCGGAGCGTTCGGCCACCGCCCGCGCCCGATCCCTGCTCGCGCGCCAGGGTCCGGGTCGCCGGGTTCCGCCCGACCTGAGACGAGCGGGCTCATGCGAGGCAGGAGCATCCATTCGCCTGGGACGGCGCCGTCGTGCCGGCCTCCTGCGCCCGCCACCCCGTGCAGGCCTTCCGGATCGGCGCCAGCGCCTGGAGCGTGCGGTTCCACACGGACGGCGACCAGCCCACGGGTTCGGACCCCTGGTGGGACGGACTGCTGGGCCGGCTCGCGGAGTTGGTCGCCGCCCGCGCCGAGCACACCGCCACCCGTGCGTTCTTCACCCGCCGGGCCGCCGACTGGGAGCGGAGGTTCGCGTACCAGACCCCGGCCTACGAGGCCGCCGTCGCCCGCATGCCCCGGGTGCCCGGCGGCCGCGTGCTGGACCTCGGCTGCGGCACCGGGCGGGCGATGCCCGCGCTGCGGGCCCTCCGGACGACCTGCTCTCCGAGGACAACCTGCGCGGCGCTGGAAGCGACCGGCTGGCGGCTGGCGGAGTACGAGGACACGGCCCGGCACTTCCTGGCCAGGGCGGAACCCGCGGGCTGACACCGGCCGGCGCGTACGGGCTCGGCTTCACCCTGCCCGTCGCCCTGGCCATCGCCGCGCTGGTGATCTGCCGGCTCCGCCTCAGGACCGGGGAGCCGGACCGCTGAGGATCCGCCCGTCCGTCGGGGACGCCCCGGCTCGGTGGGAGGCGTCCGCGGGCACGGGCGCCGGGTCCTCCGTGGCGGCCCGGCGCCGGGCGGTGACGACGGTGCGGACCGTTCCCGCGGCCGTGACCAGCAGGACCGCGGCGAGCGCCGTCAGCGTGGCGGCGTCGGGGTGGGCCGGGGACTGGCCCCGGCCGGCCTGCCAGGTCACGACCGCGACGAGGCCCGCGTACCCGAGGGCAGCGCAGCCGACGAGACGGGCGCGCACCCGCTCGGCCCGCAGCCACGGCCGGGTGGCGGCGAGGGCGGCCAGCACCGCGGCGAGCACGAGCAGCACCTGGATGCCGTGCAGGGCGAAGAAGTGCGGGACCCGGAAGTCTCCGCCGGTCAGGCTCCAGTTGGTGAGGGGCATGCCGTGCCCGTCGGGGTCGCCGATGCCGTGGCCCTGGTACATCGGCACCTCCGTGCCGTTGGCGTCGGTCACCGTGCGGGGGTGCATGCCGGAGGCCATCCAGTACACGGGGATGAGCATGCCGGCGGTGGCGAGGCCGAGGCCCGCGCGGATGGCCCGGTTCAGGGCGGGCCCGCCGGTGCGCTGGACCAGCACCACCACGCCGACGACGAGTTGGGCGACGACGATGACCAGCACGCCGAAGGTGAGGACGGGAACCAGGGCCGTGGTGACCGGGTCGGTCCGGTCGGCGTTGAAGTGGCTGAAGGTGCCGCGGGCCGCCTGGAGGGTGATGGCGCCGACCTCGGCGACCACGGCCAGGGCGAAGACCGTGCCGGTCCACCGGCCGAGGCGCGCGCCGCGGTCGAGCTTGGCGACCAGCCAGGCGAGGGTGCCGGTGTAGAGGGCGAAGGCGAAGCCGAACTTCATCGGCTTGACCCAGACCGACTCGTCGAGCAACTGCCGGCCGTCCACGGCCAGTCCGACGCCGCACCCGAGCGTCAGCAGCGCCATGAGGGCGGCGCAGAGCAGCAGCGGCCGGTGCCAGGCGGCCCAGGCGGTGTGCCAGGCGCGGAGTAGCGACGACATGGGGGGCTCCTCACGGGAGTGGTGGCGGCGAGGCCGATCGATGTTCACCGATGACGAAAAGCTAACTTGCATTCACCTTTTCGGCAACACCACTGGCGCCTGAATTCCCTTCTACGCAGCGGGGAATGGTGATAATTTGCAATGACAGTGACGACGAACGCAAGGTGACTTGCAATGACTTGCGAATGAACGTCAGACTGGCCCCACCGCACCAGAGACGAGGAGGCGAGGCCCCGTGCCCGGAGGCAGGCTCACCCTGGAGGACCGCCGGCAGATCGCCGGCGGCCTGGCGCAAGGTCTCTCCCCCACGGAGATCGCCCTGCGCCTGGACCGGCCGTTGTCCACCGTCACGCGGGAGGTGGCGCGCAACGGCGGCCCAGACGGCTACCGGGCCGAAGCGGCGCACCGCTCCACGCAGGAACGCGCGCGCCGGCGGCCTGCCGCCGCCGGCACCGCGGCCGGAGCTCCGGCCGGCACCACGCCCGGCGGTACGGCGGACGACCTCGCGGAGCGGTTCACGGCGATCCTCGTCGGCACGGGGCTGTCGCGCATGACGGCCCGCGTCCTGACGAGCCTCTACCTCACCGACAGCGGCAGCCTGTCCGCCGCCGAGCTGGTCCGGCGGCTCCAGGTCAGCCCCGCCTCGGTCTCCAAGGCCATCGGCGAACTCGAACAGCAGGAACTGGTACGCCGTGAGCGGGACCCGCGGACCCGCCGCGACCGCTACGTCATCGACGCCGACGCGTGGTTCCGCGGCTGGATGGCGAGCGCCCGCCAGAACACCGCCCTCGCCGAGTTCGCCCGCGGCGGCGCCGAGAGCCTCGGTGCCGACAGCGGCGCGGGGGCCCGCCTCGGGGAGATCGGCGACTTCTTCGACCACGTCGGACGGGCCATGGTCCGCGCCGCCGAGGAGTGGCGGCGGGAACGGGGTGCGACCTCAGGAGGATGCGGGAGCCCTCCGCACGGGTGACACGCGGTAGTTCCCGGAGTTGATGATCCGTCCGTTTCCGCCGCATAGCTTCAAGGTCATGAACCGACGCCACGCGGCTGCCGCTGCCGCGCTCCTCGCCTTAATCCTGCCGCTGCCGATCGCCGCCTCCGCGGTCGCCGCCCCCGTTCCCGTGACGGCGGCCTCCGTGTCCGCCTCGGCGCCGGCCGCCGGAACCGCCGCCGCCACCGGCCCGCAGGCGACGGCCCGGATCGAACTCCCCCGGCCCACCGGCCGGTTCGCCGTGGGCCAGGAGACCCTGCACCTGGTCGACCGGACCCGTACCGACCCGTGGGCCCGCAGCGGGCCGCGCGAGCTGATGGTCACCATGCGGTACCCGGCCGTACGGGGCACCGGCGGGCCCGTGCGGTACCTCACCGTGGAGGAGGCCCGGCTGCTGCTGGCGGCGCGGGAGCTGGACGAGGTGATCCCGGCGGAGACCCTCGCCGGTACGGCCGCCCACGCGCGGGAGGGGGCGCGCGCCCTCCCCGGCCGGCACCCCCTGGTGGTCCTGTCCCCCGGCTTCACCGTGCACCGCGCCACGCTGACCTCGCTGGCCGAGGAACTGGCGTCCCGGGGTTACGTCGTGGCCTCGGTGGACCACGCGTACGAGACCGTCGGCACCGCCTTCCCCGGCGGCCGGGTGCTGGAGTGCCTGGCGTGCACCCGGGTCACGGAGGGCGGGGCGGCCGGCTACCGGGACGTCAGCGACGGCCGGGCCCGCGACGTGTCGTTCCTCCTCGACCGCCTCACCGGCCGGCACCCGGCCTGGCGGAAGTCCCACCTGATCGACCGCGGGCGCATCGCGATGGCCGGGCACTCGATCGGCGGGGCGGGCACCGCCGCGGCCATGGCCGCGGACCCGCGGATCCGCGCCGGCGTCGACATGGACGGCACCCTGTTCACGCCGGTGCCGGAGAAGGGGCTCGGCGGGCGCCCGTTCATGCTGCTCACGGCCGCCGACGGGGCTCCCGGCGGCGACGCCAGCTGGGACCGGGACTGGCCGCGCCTCGACGGCTGGAAGCGCTGGATCAGCTTCAAGGACGCGGACCACTTCACCTTCACCGACGTCCCGTCCATCGGCGACCAGCTCGGCCTTCCGGACCTCGAGTCCCCGCTGTCCGGCGCCCGTTCGGTGCAGCTGACCCGCGCGTTCGTCGGCGCCTTCATGGACCGCCATCTCAAGGGCGTCCCGCAGCCGCTGCTGCGCGGTCCGTCCGCCGAGGCCCCCGAGGCGGTCTTCCACCGCCCGTGACGGGCTGCCGCCGCGGGCCCCTCCGTACGGGCCACGGGATGCGGGTCACTGCCCCCGGGTGAATGCCCCCGGTCACCGCGCCCGGGTCACGGAGGCGACTCCGCCGGCGGCGGGTCCGCCTCCGGCGGCGGCCCTGGGGGCGGTTGCCGGGGCGCCGGGCCTTCGGGATCCGGGGCCCCGTGCCCCGGATCCCCCGGCTTCGGTGGCCCGGGCTCCGGCGGCCCGGACGGTGCCGGCTCGGGCTCCGACGGCTCCGGGGGCGGTGGCCCGTACCCCGGACCGGTCGCGGCGGCCGGGTCCGCGGCCGCCGCCGTGCGGCGGAGCTGGCCGACCACGGTCTTCAGCACCGCGACCAGCGGGACGGCCACCACCGCACCGCCGATCCCCGCGACCGTGCCGCCCGCCGAGACGGCCAGTACGACGCCCAGCGGATGCACCCGGACGGCCCGGCCGAGGATGAACGGCTGCAGGACGTGGCCCTCGATCTGCTGGACGAGGAGCACGACCATCAGCACCATCGCGGCGGCGAACAGCCCTTCCGTGACGAGGGCGACGACCACCGCGAGGGCGCCGGAGACCACGGCTCCCACCAGGGGGATGAACGAGAAGAGGAAGATGAACACGCCGAGCGGCACGGCGAGCGGCACCCCGAGGAAGTACACGCCGAGCCCGATGAACACCGCGTCGACCAGCGCCACGATCACGGTCCCGCGGACGTAGCCGGTCAGCGTCGCCCAGGCGGCCGGACCGCAGTCGGCCACGGCGGGCCGGGCGGCGGCCGGTACGGCGATGAGGCTCCAGCGCCAGATGCGCGGCCCGTCGTACAGCAGGAACAGCGTCGAGAAGATCGCCAGCAGGATGCCGGTGAGGACCTCCACGAGGACCGTGACGCCCTGCAGGCCGCGGGAGGCGATGCCCCCGCCGGAGGCCAGGCCGTCACTCAGGCTGTCGGCGACGGAGTTGATCTGCTTCTCCGTCACGTGCAGCGGGCTGCGCAGCAGCCACTGCTTCAGCTCTTCCACCCCCTCGCGGACCCGTGCGGTGAGCACGTCCGCGTTGTCCATGACCTGCCAGACGACGAACCAGCCGGCCAGGCCGAGGAGTACGAAGCCGCAGAGCGCGGTCAGCGCGGTCGCGGGGCCGCGCGGCAGGCCGTGCCGGTGCAGGCGGGCCACGGTCGGCTGGAGCAGGGCCGTGACGAGGAGCGCGACGGCGAAGGCGAGCACGACGATGCGGAGCGCCGACACCACGCGGAACAGCACCCAAAGGCCGCCCGCGATGACCAGGAGCCGCCAGGCCGCCTCGGCGGCCACCCGCAGCCCCCAGGGGATGGCCTCCGCCGGCGGGGTGCGGGGCGGTGGTCCGCCGGGGGCCGGGCCCCCGGCGGCGCCCCCCGCTTCGGCGGGCCCCCCGTCCGCGGCTCCGGTGTCTTCACCGTCCGCCGCGTGCAGGCGGGCCCGCAGGGCGGCGGCCGTGGGGCCTAGCCGCCCCCGCCACCGGTGGGTTGCGCGGGCCATGTCCGCCGGGCCGGTGCCCGGTCACCAGTAGTGGTTCCGGCCGCCCACGGCGTGGCCCACGGAGCCCATGATCCACAGGACGGCACCGAGGACGAGCAGGATGATGCCGATCGTCCAGAGGATCGAGATGCCCAGCGCCCAGCCGAGCACCAGCAGGATGAGACCGAGGATGATCATTTCTGTTCTCCACTCCGGGGCGGCGGGCGCTGCCGGGCGGACACCCGGACGGGCCCCGGCCCCTCTCGCAGATCCGCTGCTACCCCCTTCCGGCTCCGCCATGCGGGGCGGCCCCGCCTGACCCGGAGGACGCCGCCCGACCCGGAGGACGCCGCCCGACCCGGAGGACGCCGCCTAGTCCGGCGGCTCGGGTACGGGCTCCTCCGCGGGCCCGGGGCCCGGCGGGGGTTCGTCGGGCGGGCCCGACGGGGTCGCGGGCCGCGGGTCGCGCGGCACCGGATCGGGGTCGGAGGGGACGGGTCCCGGCCCCTCGGGTTCGGGCTCGGTCTGCTGCGTCACCGTTCGTTCACTCCTCCGCGGCACACCGCCGGAGCGGCACGCCGGTCGGGCGACCCGCGCGCGTGGGCGGGTCGCCGGTGTTCGTTCCGTCGGCCCGCCCCTGCCCGGGGGCGACGGGGGTATGCCGCGCTACGGGTGGAGGCGGTCGACGAGCGCGGCCAGGGCCTTGGCCAGCGCGTCGGCCCCGGGGCCGGCGGGCCCGCCCGGCCGCGACTGGTAGAGGTCCCGGCGGATCTCGACCATCAGGGCGCCGACCCGGTCGTCCTCGCCGTAGTACCGGAGCGGCACGTACGTGCCGGCGAAGGGGCTGTCCAGGCCGGTGCCGCCGAAGCCGGCGAACGCCTCCCCGGCCGCGGCGAGCAGCCCGGCCGGCGTGTGGAAGGCGTCCGTGCCCAGGCAGACCGGCGGCCGGGGGCCGTCGCCGTGCAGCTCGTACGGGAGGGCCTGCGCGGGGTACGAGTGGACGTCGATGACGAGCGCCCGCCCGGTGGCGGCCAGCCGGTCCTCCACGGCACGGGTCATGGCCTCCGCGTACGGGTGGAAGTACCGGTCGAGCAGCGGCCCGTCGTCGAAGCCCTCGGGGCGCAGCGGCTCGCGGTGGGTGGTCCTGGTGTACACCGCGCCCATGCCCACGGACCGCATCTCCTCGCGGTCGTCGGGGAACCGCTCGGGGTCGACGACCAGCCGGGACAGCCGGTTGACGAACCGCCAGGGCGTGACGGCGCACGCGGCAGCGGCCCGCGCGGCGATCAGGTCGGTGTGGGCGTCGGTGATGTGGTCCAGTTCCCGCTCCAGGGCCCGGTCGTCCAGCACGATGCCGCGGCGCACGGCCGGCGGTACGGCGCGCGAGGAGTGGGGGACGTGGAGGATCACCGGCGACGCGGCCGCGCCGGGCAGCAGGGCGAAGGACTCGTGGTCGGACTCGGACACGGGCTCGGCCTTGGGCTCGGGCTCGGCCTTGGGCTCGGACACGGGCGCGGACTCGGACATCGGCGCGGGCGCACTGCTCATCTGCGGTTCCTCGGGCTTCCTCGGTGGGGCGGACGGGAGTTGCCGGGTCGGCTCCCATCCTCGCGCGCCGGGTCGTTTGACAGGGAGGCCGCCCAAGATCCATGCTTTCACTACTCAATTAGTGAAAGCATGGAAGGTGACGTGGTCGAGTACCAGATCGACCGGTCGAGCGGCGTCCCGGCGTACGTGCAGATCGTCCGGCAGACCGAGCAGGCCCTGCGCATGGGCACGCTCCAGGTCGGCGACAGGCTGCCCACCGCCAGGGAGGTCGTCGAGGCCACCGCGATCAACCCCAACACGGTGCTCAAGGCCTACCGCGAGCTGGAGCGGGAGGGCCTGGTCGAGGCCCGGCGCGGCCTCGGCACCTTCGTGCGGCGCTCGCTCGCGCGCCCGGGCACGGCGGCGGACTCCCCGCTCCGCGCGGAACTCGCCGCCTGGATGGCGCGCGCCCGCGCCGCGGGCCTGGAGCGCGCCGACGTCCTCGCGCTGATCACCGCCGCCGTCGAGGAGATGGACGCCGGCGGACCCGTACCACCCCCGGGAGACCGGGACGACACAGAGGAGAACGCATGACCGGGCCCACCGAGCCCGCCGCCCTGAGCGCCACGGGCCTCGGCCACCGGTACCGGGCACGCGGCGGCTGGGCGCTGGAGGACTGCGCGTTCACGGTCCCCCGGGGCCGCGTCACCGCCCTCGTCGGCCGCAACGGCGCCGGCAAGAGCACCCTGCTGCACCTGGCCGCCGGCCTGCTCCGTCCGACGACGGGCCGGATACGGGTCCTGGGCGCGGCACCGGGCACGCCCGAGGCCCGCGCCCGGGTCTCGCTCCTCACCCAGGAGAAACCGCTCTACCCCCGCTTCACCGTGGCCGACACGCTGCGCATGGGCGCGCGGCTCAACCGTGTCTGGGACCGGGAGGCGGCCGAACGGACCGTCCGCGAGGGGAACATCGCCCCCGACGTGCGGGTGGGGGAGCTCTCCCCCGGCCGGCGTGCCCGGGTGGCCCTCGCCCTGGCCCTCGGCAAGCGGCCCGAACTGCTGCTGCTGGACGAGCCGCTGTCCAACCTCGACCCGCTGGTCCGCGGCGAGATCATGGCCACGCTGATGGCCGAGGCCGCCGAGCACGGCACCACCATCGTGATGTCCTCCCACGTGCTGTCCGAGCTGGAACAGACCTGCGACTGGGTCGTCCTGCTCCGCGAGGGCCGCGTCGCACTCAGCGAGGACGCCGACGAACTGCGCACCGGCCACACCCTGCTGACCGGGCACCGGGACGGCGCCCCGGCCCTGGCGGGGCACACGGTGGTGCACGCGCGCACCAACGGACGGCAGCTCACCGCCCTGGTCCGCCGGAACGGCCGGCTCGGCGGCGACTGGCAGGTACGGCGCCCCAGCCTGGAGGACGTGCTGATCGGACACCTCCGCACCGCACCCGAAGAACCACCCACCACGAGCGAGCCGGACGAAGTGAACCCCCCGACCCACCCCACCCACCGGAACGAAGAGGACGCGGCGTGAACGGCTCCCTCTGGCTGGCCTGGCGCCAGCAGCGCGTGCTGGTGCTGAGCGGCGCGGCCCTGCTGGCCGTGGCCCTGACGGTCGCGGTGGTCTCGCGCGCCGGCATGGTGTCCGACCTGGACAGCGGCCTGTTCGACCACTGCGGGACCGGGCCCCTGCACTGCAGCGGCGCGGACGGCATGCCCCTGGTACTGGACATCGCGCCGCTCCAGATCCTGGGCTTCCTCAACATCGCCCTGCCCACCCTCGTCGGCATGTTCTGGGGCGCCCCGCTGCTCGGCCGCGACCGCGAACTCGGCACCCACCGCATGGTGCTGGCCCAGGGCATCGGCCGCGCCCAGTGGTTCACCGGCCGCTTCGCCCTGGCCGCCCTCGGGAGCGTGGCCGTCTCCGGGCTGCTGGCCCTGCTGTTCTCCTGGTGGTGGGAGCCCGCGGCCGACCGCAGCTACGGGGTGTTCTGGTACGACACGGCCGCCCTCAGCGGTTCCGGCCCGCGTACCGTCGCCGCCGCCCTCTTCGGCCTCTCCGTCGGCACCCTCGCGGGCCTGCTGGTGCGCAGGGTGATGTCCGGCATGGCACTGACCCTGGTGGCCACCGTCGTCGTCACCGGGCTGCTGGAACTGGCCCACAAGGCCCGCGTGTTCGTCCCGCCGCAGAGCTACGTGAGCGCGGGCGCCGCCCCGAAGCCGCTCATCGAGGACAAGTGGTCGACGGGCAACTACGGCCTGATCACCGCGTCGGGACGCCGTGACGACGTGATGAACTGCGCCTTTCCCTCCGGCCCCGAGCTCACCGACTGCATGACGCGGAACGGCTACGTGTCCCGCTTCTACGAGGCCAACCCGCCCGCCGACTACTGGGCCTTCCAGTGGACCGACACGGCCCTCCTCGGCGGCCTGGCCGTGCTCCTCCTCGTCGCCACGGCCGTACTGCTCCGCCGCCGCGTCTGAGCCCCGCCCGCCAGGGCGCCCCTCCCTTCCTTCCCCCTGACCCTTTTCCCTTCGTCACGCACCGAGCAAGGAGGTCGCTTCGGCATGCCCGAAAACGCCAAGTCCCCGAAGAAGCTCAACGACAACCGCGCCGCCCTGACCCACAAGGTGGGCTACGCGCTGCGCAACCCCGGCCGCGTCGGCCCCTACCTGCGCCGCGCCACCCGTGACGCCTGGCTGCGCCGCCAGCACCCCGACCACGTGGCCTACTACCGGGCCGTGATGGCCTCCGACACCCGGCGCAACCCCGAGGCCGCGGTCGGCAGCCAGACCCACGACCGGTGGCTGGCGCTCGGCCGGATGCAGTTCGACTACCTGGTGGAGCACGGTCTGCGGCCCGGGCACCGGATGCTCGACATCGGCTGCGGGAACCTGCGCGGCGGCTGGCGGTTCATCGGCCACCTCGACACCGGCCACTACTACAGCATCGACATCTCGCCGGACATCCTCATAGCCGCCAAGCAGACGCTGCGGGACCGCGGGCTCCAGGCGAAGCTGCCGCACCTGACCATCACCGACGACCTCACGCTGGACTTCCTGCCCGACCGCCACTTCGACGTCGTCCACGCCCACAGCGTGTTCTCGCACTCCCCGCTGCCGGTGATCGACGAGTGCCTCGCGCACGTCGGGCGCATCCTGACCGACACCGGGTTCTTCGACTTCACCTTCGACCGCACGGAGGGCACCGAACACCAGGTGCTGCGGGAGGACTTCTACTACCGCACGGAGACGCTGCTCGCCCTCGCCGGCAAGCACGGGCTGCACGCGCGCTTCATGGACGACTGGGAGACGCGGCCGCACGGCCAGTCCAAGATCCGGGTGAGCCGTGCGCCGCTGGCGCCGGCCGCCGTCTGACGCACCGCCCGGAGCCCGCCATGCCGCCTCCGCCCACGGGACCGCCCGGCACCCTGCCGGCCCCCGCCACCGCGCCTCACCGGCCCCCGGCCGGCCCGCACCGGCCCGATCCGCCGGGTCCACCCGATCCGCCGTCCCCTCCCGGCCCACCCGCCCCACCCGGCAAGCCCGGCAAGCCCGCCCCGCCGCCTGCGCCCCCGCCCGCGGCTCGTCCCGGACCGCCGCCTCCACCCGGAGAACCGGCCGCGGATCCGCCCGCCGCCCGCTCCGCCGGGCACGAGCCCCGCCCCTCCTCCTCGCCCTCCCCCTCCCTCCGCACCGTCCGTGCCCTCCCCGCCGCCCTGGCCCTGGCCCTCGGCCTGTGGGGCATCACCCGGCAGGACTCGCTCTGGCGCGACGAGGCCGCCACCTGGCAGGTCGCCCGGCGCAGCCTGCCCGAACTGTGGCGGATGCTGGACCAGGTGGACCTCGTCCACGGCCTCTACTACGCCTTCGTCCACGCCGTCTTCGCCGTCTTCGGCGAAGGACTGGCCGCCCTCCGCCTGCCCTCCGTCCTCGCGGCAGCCGCCGCGGCCGCGCTCCTCGCCGACCTCGGCGCACGGCTCGCGGGCCCCCGGACGGGACTGGCCGCCGGACTCGCCCTCGCGCTGCTGCCGCAGGTCCAGCGGTACGCGCAGGAGGGCCGCCCGTACGCCCTGGTGACGGCCACCGCCGCGCTCGCCACCTGGCTCCTGGTGGCCGGGATACGGCGGCCGCGCGCGCGCACCTGGTGCGCGTACGCCGGAGCGGTCCTGGCCGGCGCGTTGCTCAACTGGTTCTCGCTGCTGCTCCTGTGCGCGCACGCCTGCACGCTGCTGCTCGTCCGGGCACCCCGCGCCGTACGGCGGGGATGGGCGTCCGCGGCGGGCGCGGCGGTGCTCGGCGCGCTGCCGCTGATCTGGGCCAGCCGCAGCCAGGCGGGGCAGGTGGCGTGGATCCGTCCGGCCGGCGCCGGGGCGGTCGCCCTCGTGGCCGCGTACGTGCTGGTGGCCTGCGCCTGCGCCCTGCTGCGCGGCGCCCGGCACGGCAGTGCGCCCCCGGGCAGGCACGGCGGGCGGGTGGGTGCGGCCGCCGTGGCGGTCCCCCTGTGCGCCGTGCCGCAGGTGGTGCTGCTGGCGGTCTCGCTGACGGTGCAGCCGCTCTACGTCGACCGGTACGTGCTGTTCTCGGCGCTGGGCCTCGCCCTGGCGCTCGGCATGCTCGTCACCGCGCTCGGGGCCCGGTTCGGGGCGCGGCCGGGTGCCTTCACGGCGGGGGTCGCGGCGCTGGTCTTCTTCGCGCTGCTGCCGGTCGAGCACCGGCTGCGGACGGCCGGGGGCCGGGTGGACGACGTGCGCGGGGCCGCCGCCCTGGTGGCCTCGGTGCGGGAGCCGGGCGGCGCCGGGGTGGTGTTCGTGCCGGCTGCGCGCCGGGACACGGCACTGGTCGCACCGGGTGCTTTCCAGGGGCTGCGCGACGTGGCTCTCGTACGGAGCCCCGCCGCGTCGGGCACGCTGCACGGCGTCGAGGCCGGCCCGGAGGCGATCACCCGTGCGCTGCTGCGGGAGCGCCGCGTGGTGCTGGTCGACGACGCCGGGGCCGGCGCGCCCGCCAACGCGCGCGACCGGGCCAAGCGGCGGGTGCTGGCCGGGTCCTTCGTGGCGGTGCGGTCGGAGGTGTCCGGCGGGCGGCGCGTCACCGTGTACGAGCAGAAGGGGCACGGAGGGGTGCGGTGAGGGAGCCCACCCGAAGAGGCTGTTGCATGTTCATGCGATACCTTGCATACTCTTCCTATGTCCAAGGTCCTCACCTCCCTCCCCGCCGGCGAGCGCGTCGGCATCGCCTTCTCCGGCGGCCTCGACACGTCGGTCGCCGTCGCGTGGATGCGCGACAAGGGCGCCGTCCCGTGCACCTACACCGCCGACATCGGCCAGTACGACGAGCCCGACATCGCGTCGGTGCCCGGCCGCGCCAAGACCTACGGCGCCGAGATCGCGCGTCTGGTCGACTGCCGCGCCGCGCTCGTCGAGGAGGGCCTTGCCGCGCTCACCTGCGGCGCGTTCCACATCCGCTCCGGCGGCCGCGCGTACTTCAACACCACGCCGCTGGGCCGCGCCGTCACCGGCACCCTGCTGGTCCGGGCGATGCTCGAGGACGACGTACAGATCTGGGGCGACGGCTCGACGTTCAAGGGCAACGACATCGAGCGGTTCTACCGCTACGGCCTGCTGGCCAACCCGCACCTGCGGATCTACAAGCCGTGGCTCGACGCGGACTTCGTGACCGAGCTCGGCGGCCGCAAGGAGATGTCCGAGTGGCTGCTGGCCCACGGGCTGCCCTACCGGGACAGCACCGAGAAGGCCTACTCCACCGACGCCAACATCTGGGGCGCCACCCACGAGGCGAAGACCCTCGAGCACCTGGACACCGGCATCGAGACCGTCGACCCGATCATGGGCGTGCGGTTCTGGGACCCGTCGGTCGAGATCGCCGCCGAGGACGTAACCATCGGCTTCGACCAGGGCCGGCCGGTGACGATCAACGGCAAGGAGTTCGCCACGCCGGTCGACCTGGTGATGGAGGCCAACGCCATCGGCGGCCGCCACGGCCTGGGCATGTCCGACCAGATCGAGAACCGGATCATCGAGGCCAAGAGCCGCGGCATCTACGAGGCCCCGGGCATGGCCCTGCTGCACGCCGCGTACGAGCGCCTCGTCAACGCGATCCACAACGAGGACACCCTCGCGCAGTACCACAACGAGGGCCGCCGCCTCGGCCGGCTCATGTACGAGGGCCGCTGGCTGGACCCGCAGGCGCTGATGATCCGCGAGTCCCTCCAGCGCTGGGTCGGCGCGGCGGTCACCGGCGAGGTGACCCTGCGGCTGCGGCGCGGCGAGGACTACTCGATCCTCGACACGACGGGCCCGGCCTTCAGCTACCACCCGGACAAGCTGTCCATGGAGCGCACCGAGGACTCGGCCTTCGGCCCGGTGGACCGGATCGGCCAGCTCACCATGCGGAACCTGGACATCGCCGACTCGCGCGCCAAGCTGGAGCAGTACGCCGGCCTGGGCCTGATCGGCACCGGCAGCCCGACCATCGGCGCCTCCCAGGCCGCCGCGACCGGGCTGATCGGCACCATGCCGGAGCTGCCCGAGGGCGGCGCCGAGGCCATCGCCTCGCGCGGCGAGGTCTCGGAGGAGGACCAGATGCTGGACCGTGCCGCCATGGAGTTCGGCACGGACTGACGCTCCCCCTCACCCAGGGCCGTGGAAACGGGCCGGCCCGGCGCCCTCGTGGCGCCGGGCCGGCCCGTTCCGCGTTGCGGGCGCGGCGGGTCCGGAGGTCACGCGAGTCCCACCGCGCGTTCCAGGACCTCCAGGACGGTGTCGCGGAACAGGGTCGCCTTGTAGCCGGTCTGCGGCAGGGGCCGGCAGCGGCCCAGGACGGTGGCGGCCGCTTCCGCGAGGACGGCCGGGGTCGCCTCCCGGCCGGTCAGCGCCGCCTCGACCTCCGGCAGGCGCAGGGGGACGCGCGCCACGCCGCCGGCGGCCACGGCCGCCCGGGTCACGGTCGCGCCGTCGAGCACGAGCCGGGCGGTGACCTCCACCAGGGGCCATTCGGCGCGCGACCTGCTGATGGACCGGTGGCAGGCGGCACGTTCGCCGGGCAGCGGGGCGGGCAGCCGGACGGCGGTGAGGATGCGGTCGGGCGGCAGCAGGTGGTCCGCGGTGTGCAGGCCCCCGCCGTCCCCGTACAGCTCGGCCACCGGGCGCGGGGACTCGCCGTGGACCTCGGCCTCGGCGTCGTACGTGAGCAGGGCGACGGCGAGGGTCGAGGGGTGCGGGGTGACGCACGGGCCGTCGCCGCTGACGACGCCGAAGTGGTGGTCGCCGGTGCGCGCCGGACAGCCGGAGCCGCCCTTCTGGAGGCAGTCGACGTGCGGGTTGCGGTAGTACCAGCACCGGTTGCGCTGGAGCAGGTTGCCGCCCACGGTGCCGGCGGCGCGGACCTGCGGGGTGGCCGGGACCGCGGCCGTGACCGCGAGGGCGGGCCAGCCCTCCCGTACCCGCGGGTCGGCGGCGAGTTCGGCCAGGGTGGTCAGGGCGCCGATCCGCAGCCCGCCGCCCCGCAGCGGGGTGCTGCCGCGCAGGTGTCCGGCGGCCGCCAGGTCGGTGAACGGGCCGGTCGAGAGGCCGGTGCGCTGCCGGGCGGTGGTGTCGGTGCCGCCGGCCCGGAACTCCCCGCCGCGGGCCCGTACGGCGGCGGCGAGGTCGGTGAGGGAGGGCTCGGCGGGCGTGGGGCCGGTGGGGGCGCGGCCGGTGGGCGCGGAGCCGGAGGGGGTGGGGCCGGTGGTCAACTCCGCAGTCCTTCCAGGAGCCGGTCGGGCCGGATGGGCAGGTCGTACGGGCGCCAGCCGGTGGCGTCGTGCACCGCGTTGGCCAGGCACGCGGCCGTGGGCAGGGCGGAGATCTCCCCGAGCCCGACGCCGCCGCCGGGCACGTGGTCGAAGCCCTCCTGGTGGAAGTGGACGGTGATCTCGGGGGTGTCGCCGATCCCGGGGACGCGGTAGTCCTCCAGGTTCTCGGTCAGCACCCGGCCGGTGGCCGGGTCGGTCCGGCGTTCCTCGTACAGCGCGTAGCCGATGCCCTGGACGACGGCGCCCTCGCACTGGCTGCGGGCCAGCCGGTCCTGGTGGATCCGGCCCGCGGCGATGCCGCTCCAGACCCGCAGCACCCGGGTCCGGCCGAGCCGGGTGTCCACCTCGACCTCGGCCACCTGCACCGATCCGGTGAAGCCGCGGCCGACGGCCAGGCCGTTCAGGGCGAACGGCGTCACGAAGCCGCGGCGGTCGCGGGGCCGCCGGCCGGTGACGGTCAGGCCGTGCGCGGAGTCCAGGCGCCCCGCGACGTCCCCGCCCAGCGCCGCGCGCAGCCGCTCGGCCGCGTCCTGCGCGGCGGGCGCCAGGGAGGGGGTGGTGCGGCTGCCGCCCGAGCGGGGGCCGTGGACGTCGGTGCTCAGGCCGATCTCGGCGCGTACCCGGTCCTCCGGCAGCCCGAGTCCCCCGGCCACGGCCCGCAGCAGCACGGTGCGGGCGCCGGTGCCCATGTCCTGGACGGCACAGCGGGCGACGACGGTGCCGTCCCAGACGGTCAGCCGGACCTCGGTGCCGGGGTCGAGGAAGTACATCCAGTTGGCCGCCGCGACGCCGACGCCCCGGCGGTACCGGCCGGTGCCGCCGCGGGGGCCGGACCAGACCGGGAGCGCGGCCGCCCGCTCGTAGAGGGCGTGGCGCTTGGAGTTGCCGTCCCAGCGGCGGCGCAGGGCGACGGGGTCCTCACCGAGCCGGTGCGCCATCTCGTCCACGGCCTGTTCCAGGGCCCAGCACAGCGGGGGTCCGCCGGGACCCCGGAAGGGGGCGCCCGGCGGGCGGTGGGTGACGGTGTCGAAGTCGCGGAGGCGGCGCGGGGCCTTGCCGTAGATGAACCGGGCCAGGGCCGCCACGGAGCTGCCCACCGCGACCCCGCCGTCGCTGTCCGCGTCGATGGCGAGGGCCGCCAGCTCCCCGTCCTCGTCCGCGGCCATGGCCAGCCGGAGCAGGACGCCCGGCCGGTATCCGCCGTCGGTGAGCTCCTCGTCCCGGTCGAGTGCCACGCGTACGGGGGCGTCGTGCAGCCGGGCCAGTTCCGCCGCGGCGACGATGTCGGCGCTCAGTCCGAGCTTGGCGCCGAAGCCGCCGCCGACGTGGACGGCCCGGACGACGACCCGCTCGGGCGGCAGGCCGAAGTGGCGGGCCGCGGCCTCCGCGACCGCCCCGACCGCCTGGGTGGAGACGTCCAGGCGGAGGGTGCCGTCGTGCCAGCTGGCCAGGCAGGCGTGCGGTTCGAGCGGGGTGTGGCTCTGCGCCGCCGTGGTGTAGACGCCCTCGACCAGTCGCTCGGGGGTGCGGGCACGTGCCTCGGCGATCCGGCGCACGGCGGTGGCTGCGCGCTTGTTGAGGCTCACCGGGCCGCGCCGGTTGCCGTGCCATCGGGCGGGCAGCGCGAGGGTCTCCCCCGCGCTGGGCGCGCCCTTGCGGGCGTCCTTGTCCGGGTAGACGAGCGGGCCCGTGCCGGCGCGGGCGTGCCCGGTGTCGAGCGCGGCGGGCAGGACGCGGTAGTCGACGGTGACCCGCCGTGCGGCGGCCCGGGCGGCGGCGCGGTCCCCGGCGGCGACGGCCGCGACGGGCTGGCCGACGTACCGGACCACCCCGCCGGGCGGCACCAGCCGCACCAGGTCCACGCCGCCCGCGTCGATCGCGCGGACGACCGCGTGGGCGTGCGGCGACCGGACGAAGGCCCCTTCCAGCAGTCCTTCGGGGCGGATGTCGGTGGTGTACCGGGCGGAGCCGTCGGTCTTCTCGGGGGCCTCGGCGCGCGGGGGTGCGGGGGCGCCGTCGGCCCGGGAGCCGTCCGGCGGGGCGTCGTGCTCGCCCGCGCAGGCGGCGGCGACCGCGCTGAAGATCCGCTCGTAGGCGCCGCACCGGCACAGATGGCCCGCGAGGGCGTCGGCGATCGCCTCGCGGCCGGGCGCGGTACGGCCGTGGGCGGCCCGCCACCGGTCGTGGAAGGCCGCCGCCCCGACCACGAAGCCGGGCGTGCAGTAGCCGCACTGGAGGGCGTCGTGGGCGGCGAAGGCGCGGGCCACGGGATGCCCGGCCAGGCCCTCGGCGGTCGTCACCCGCCGTCCGGCGAGCAGGACCGCCGGGGTCAGGCAGGACACCCTCGGCTCGCCGTCCACCTGGACGGTGCAGGCCCCGCAGACTCCGCCGCCGCAGACCAGCTTGGTGCCGGTGAGGCCCAGCCGGTCGCGCAGGACGTCGACGGCGGCGGGGTCGTCGTCCACGTCCGCCGTGTGCGGGGCGCCATTGACCTCGAACTCCACGAGCCCTTGATATCCCGGTCCCGGCGCGCGCGCAGCGCGCGGGGACCGGGAGGCGGCCGCCCGGGTGACGCGGGCGGCCGTCGCCCTACTGCCAGTCGTCCCAGGCCGGGTCCGGCTCCTCCAGGTCGAAGGGCGGTTCGTCGTCGAACGGGTCCGGGGGCTCGACGGCGGGCGCGGCCGCAGCGGCGCCGGCGGCTCGGGCGCCCCGGCCGGGCCCGGCGGGGCGCCCGGACGCGGGTGCGGCGGTGCGCCCGGACGCGGGTGCGGCGGCGGAGGCGGCGGCCTCCGGATTCCCCGCGCGGTGCTCGGCCAGGGCGTCGAGCACGCCTTCGCCGTACTTCTCCAGCTTGGCCTCGCCGACGCCGCCGACGCCGCCGAGCTCCTCGACCGTGGCCGGCAGCAGGGTGGCGATCTCCCGCAGCGTGGCGTCGTGGAACACCACGTACGCCGGTACTCCCTGCTCGCGTGCGGTCGCGGCCCGCCAGGCGCGCAGCGCCTCGAAGACCGGCACGGCGGCGGCCGGCAGGTCGACGGGCACCCGGGCGCCCTTCCCGGAGCGGGCGCCGGACTCCTTGCGGGCCGCGGCGACGGCCTTCTCCTTGCGCATCGGCACGGGCCGCCTGCCTCCGAGCACCTCGCCGCTGGCGTCGGTCAGGACGAGCGTGCCGTAGTCGCCCTCCACCGCCAGCAGTCCCTGGGCCAGCAGCTGGCGCACGACGCCCCGCCACTCCGCCGTGCCGAGGTCGGCGCCGACGCCGAACACGGACAGCTGGTCGTGGTCGAACTGGATGACCTTGGCGGTCTTCTTGCCCTGGAGGATGTCGATGATCTGGCCGGCGCCGAACTTCTGGCGCCGCTCGCGCGCCAGCCGCCACACCGTGGACAGCAGCTTCTGGGCGGCGACCGTGCCGTCCCAGGACTCGGCCGGGGTCAGGCAGGTGTCGCAGTTGCCGCAGGGCTCGCCCGCCTGCCCGAAGTAGGCGAGCAGCCGCACCCGCCGGCAGTCGACGGTCTCGCACAGCGCGAGCATGGCCTCCAGGTGCAGGGCCAGGGACCGGCGGTGCTGGTCGTCGCCCTCGGAGGTGTCGATGAGCTTGCGCTGCTGGACCACGTCCTGGAGGCCGTACGCCAGCCAGGCCGTGGCCGGCTCGCCGTCGCGGCCGGCGCGGCCGGTCTCCTGGTAGTAGCCCTCCACCGACTTGGGCAGGTCGAGGTGGGCGACGAAGCGGACGTCCGGCTTGTCGATGCCCATGCCGAAGGCGATCGTGGCGACGACCACCACGCCGTCCTCCCGCAGGAAGCGGGCCTGGTTCGCGGCGCGCGTGCGGGAGTCCATGCCGGCGTGGTACGGGACGGCGTCGATGCCGTGCTCCACCAGCGAGGCCGCGGTCTTCTCGACCGAGGAGCGGGAGAGGCAGTAGACGACTCCGGCGTCGCCCGCGTGCTCGGTCCTGATCAGCTCCAGCAGCTGCTTCAGCGGGTTGTTCTTCGGGACGATGCGGTACTGGATGTTGGGCCGGTCGAAGCTGGCGACGAAGTGCCGGGCGTCCTCCAGACCCAGCCGGGCCGCGATCTCGGCGTGCGTGGCCTCGGTGGCGGTCGCGGTCAGGGCGATCCGCGGCACCTTGGGCCAGCGCTCGTGGAGCATCGACAGGGCGAGGTAGTCCGGGCGGAAGTCGTGGCCCCACTGGGCCACGCAGTGTGCCTCGTCGATGGCGAAGAGCGAGACCGTGCCGCGGTCGAGGAGCCGCTGGGTGCCCTCCGTGCGGAGCCGCTCGGGCGCGAGGTACAGCAGGTCCAGCTCGCCGGCGAGGAAGGCCTGCTCGACGGCCTGCCGCTCGTACGGGTCCTGGGTGGAGTTGAGGAAGCCGGCCCGCACGCCGAGGGCGGTGAGCGCGTCCACCTGGTCCTGCATGAGCGCGATCAGCGGGGAGATCACGATGCCGGTGCCCTCTCTGACCAGCGCCGGGATCTGGTAGCACAGGGACTTGCCGCCGCCGGTCGGCATCAGGACCAGGGCGTCACCGCCGCCGACGACCTGCTCGATGATCTCCTGCTGCTCGCCGCGGAAGGAGCTGTAGCCGAAGACGCGGTGGAGCACGTCGAGCGCTTGGGAGACATCGGGGGAAACGTCGGAGAGGGCCATCCGGAAAGCGTATCGGCAGCGGCCGACACCTTCGGCCCGCGAGCCGGAGCCTGTGGAAAACTCCGGCCCGCCGGGCGTCCGCGGGGTCAGAGCATCACGTGCTTGGGGTGCGTGTAGTCCAGCAGGCCGGCCAGGGAGAGGTCGCTGCCGTAGCCGGACTGGCGGGTGCCGCCGTGGGGCATCTCCGAGACCGTGGTGCCGTGGGTGTTGACCCAGACGATCCCGGTGCGCAGGGCCCTGGTGGCCCGCATGGCCCGGTCGTGGTCCCGGGTCCAGACGCTCGCGGCCAGGCCGAAGCGGACGTCGTCGGCCAGCCGCAGCGCCTCCTCCTCGGTGGCGAAGGGCTGCACGGTCACCACGGGGGCGAAGGTCTCCTCCTGGACCAGCTCGTCGTCCTGGCGGACGCCGGCCACGACGGTGGCCTGGTGGAAGAAGCCCGGGCGCGGGAGGGTCCGGCCGCCGGTGACGATCCGGGCGTGCGCCGGGATCCGGTCCAGCAGCGCCTGGGTGGCGGCCAGTTGGGCGGCGTTGTTCAGTGGTCCGAAGGCCGCGTCCCGGTACCCGGGTGCTGCCGCGGCGGCGGCGAAGGCGGCGAGGAAGTCGTCGTACACCCGCTCGTGGACCAGCAGCCGGGACGGCGCGGTGCAGTCCTGGCCGGCGTTGTAGTAGGCGACCCCGGCCAGGGCCTCGGCGGTGGCGGCGACGTCCACGTCGTCGTGGACGACGACCGGGGCGTTGCCGCCGAGCTCCAGGTGGAGCCGCTTCAGGCCGCCGGCCGCCGCGGCGGCGATCTGCCGGCCCGCCCGTACGCTCCCGGTGACCGCGATCAGGGCCACCGCCGGGTGCCCGACGAGCGCGCGGCCGGTGTCGCGGTCCCCGCACACCACGTTGAGGACGCCCGGCGGGAGGTGCTCCGCGGCCAGGGCGGCGAGCAGCGCGGCGGAGGAGGGGGTGGTGTCCGCGGGCTTGAGCACGGTGGTGTTGCCGGCGGCGAGGGCCGGCGCGATCTTCCAGGCGGCCATCATCAGCGGGTAGTTCCAGGGGGTGATCTGGGCGCACACGCCGACGGGTTCGCGCCGCAGCAGCGAGGTGCGGCCCTCGGTGTACTCGGCCGCGGCGGCGCCCGGCAGGTTGCGGGCCGCGCCGGCGAAGAAGCGGAACGTGTCGGCGATGGCGGGGAGTTCGTCGGCGAGGAAGCGCCCGGGCGGCTTGCCGGTGTCGCGGCTCTCCGCCGCCGTCAGCTCCCCGGCGTGCTCCTCGACCGCGTCGGCGAGGGCGAGGAGGGCGCGCTGCCGGGTGGCCGGCGTGGTCGCCGACCAGTGCGGGAAGGCCGCGGCCGCCGCCGCGCAGGCCGCGTCGGTGTCGGCCCGGCCGGACCGGGGGGCGCGCCCGTGGACCCGGCCGGTGGCGGGGTCGACCAGGTCCGTGGTCTCGCCGGAGGCGGCGGGCCGGCCGGTGCCTCCGATGTGGTTCTCCAGGGTGTCAGCCACGGGCCAGTGCCTCCTTCGCCGCGGCGCGGCCGGTGCGGACCGCGCCCTCCATGTAGCCGGCCACCCACTGGTCCGACCCGCAGACGTAGAAGGGCGGTTCGTGGGTGCCGTGCCGGGGTCCCACGGCCAGGACGTCGCCGGGCGTCCAGTGGGTGACGTACCCCTGGGTCCAGGGATCGGTGCCCCACAGGCGGAGGTACGTGGCCAGCGGCCGGCGGGCCTCGTCTCCGTAGAGGCGGGCCACCTCGGCCAGCAGTTCGGCCGTGCGCAGGGCCGGGGGCGTGCCGAGCAGGACGCCGTACCGCTCGGGCGGGACGAGGGCGGAGAGCACGCCCTCGCTCTGCGGCCAGGTGCTGCCGAGCACGCCCTCGGACTCGGAGAGGCCGCTCAGGCCGCGGCTCCGCCAGAACGGTTCCGCGTAGGCGGCGGCGAACTTGGCCGCGACCGCGTGGCGCTGGCGGTGCAGCGAGGCGAGGCGCTCGTCGGGGACGCCCGTGACGGCGACCGAGCGGAGCGGTCCGACGGGCAGGGCGCTGACGACGGCGCCGGCGGTGAGGGTCTCGCCGTCGGCGAGGCGTACGGTGCAGCCGCCGGGGCAGCGTACGGCGACGGCGGCGACCGGCGCGCCCGTACGGATCCGGCCGGCGAGCCCCTCGGCCATCCGCAGGGCGACGGTGGCGGAGCCCTCGGCCACCCGCAGTCCCTCCCACGCCTCGTACTCGTAGTGGC
The DNA here is from genome assembly GCF_044759445.1 of Streptomyces sp. NPDC101118. NCBI lineage: Bacteria > Bacillati > Actinomycetota > Actinomycetes > Kitasatosporales > Streptomycetaceae > Streptomyces > Streptomyces sp. NPDC101118. The sequence goes on from NZ_JBIVZG010000008.1 coordinate 220,296, forward strand.
CGTCGCCGGGCACGGCGGCGTGCTTGCGGAGGGCGGCGAGGAGGGAGGTGCGCTCGTACGAGCCGTCGGCGAGGGCGAGCTGTCCGATCTCCCAGAGGCGTACGACGGCGGGGCCGGCCCCCTCGGAGCGCAGCCAGTCGCCGACGGAGAGCCGGTCGAGGGCGGCGGCGTCGGGGTGGGACCACGGGTCGTCGGGGTCGACGGTCGCGGCGAGGGCCGTGAAGGCGGCGGTGGCCTTGCGGTGGGCGGCGTCGTCCCCGGGGGCGAACCAGTGGGGCGGGTCGCCGGCGGAGACGCCCTCGGGGGTGGCGCGGGCGAGGGCGCCGGGCTCGGCGACGTAGCTCGGGACCAGGGTGAGGCCGAGTTCGGCGACGAGGCCGGTGTACGCGGTGTGGGCGCGGCCGGCCACCTCGCCGCCGAGCTGCACGAGGCGGCCGTCGGGGAGCCGGGTCTGCTCGACGCGGCCGCCGACCCGGTCGCGGGCCTCGACGACGAGGACGTCGGCTCCGCCGGCGGCCAGGTCACGGGCCGCGGCGAGGCCGGCCAGGCCGGCGCCGAGCACGATGACGTCGTGGTTCATGGGGATGTTCCTCCGGTCGGCGCCGGTGCGGCGGCGCTGGGCAGGGGTCCGGGGCGGGGCGGCTGTCCGGGGCGGGGTCAGGGGGCCGGGCGGTCCAGGACCAGGCAGTGCTCCGGCTTCCAGGCGATCTCGACCTGCTCGCCGCCGCTCCAGCGGTCCTCCATGCGCGAGCGCACGGTGTTCTGCTCCAGGACCGAGACCGTGACGCCGGGGGCGAGTTCGATGAGGTACGTGGTGGTCGGGCCCGAGTAGACGGTCTCCCGCACCACCCCGCCGACCTTGGCCATGCCCGGCTCGAAGTCGGAGAGCCAGATCTTCTCGGGGCGGATCGAGAGGCTGACCGGGCTGTCGTCGGGCACGTCGGCGCGGGGACCGACGGGCAGGGCGGGGCCGCCCGCGTCGAGGAACACCTGGCCGGCCCGGTAGGTGCCGGGCACCAGGTTCGACGTACCCATGAAGGAGGCCACGAAGCCGCTGGTGGGGCGCTCGTAGACGTCCTCCGGCGTGCCGCACTGCTCGACCCGGCCCTCGTTCATGACGGCGAGCCGGTCGGACATGGTGAGGGCTTCGTCCTGGTCGTGGGTGACGAAGACGAAGGTGATGCCGACCTCGCGCTGGATCTGCTTGAGCTCGACCTGCATCTGGCGGCGGAGCTTGAGGTCGAGGGCGGCGAGCGGCTCGTCGAGGAGCAGCACCTGCGGGCGGTTGACCAGGGCGCGGGCGAGGGCGACGCGCTGCCGCTGGCCGCCGGAGAGGGTGGGCGGCTTGCGGTCGGCGAGGCCGCCGAGCTGGACGAGGTCGAGCATCTCGGCGACGCGCCGGCGGATCTCGGCGCGGGCGACGCCCTTGCGCTTGAGTCCGAAGGCGACGTTGTCGGCCAGCGAGAGGTGGTCGAAGAGGGCGTAGCTCTGGAAGACGGTGTTGACGTCGCGCTTGTTGGGCGGCAGGCCGGTGACGTCCTCGCCGCCGAGGAGCACGCTGCCCTCGGTGGGGTCGGCGAAGCCGCCGGTCATGCGGAGCAGCGTGGTCTTGCCGCAGCCCGAGGGGCCGAGGAGGGAGAAGAACTCGCCCGGGGCGACGTCGAGGCTGACGCCGCGGACCGCGTAGGCGTCGCCGGCGGCTCCGGCGTACCGCTTGCTGACCTGGTCGAGACGGACTGCGGGGTGCGGGTGCTGCATGGGTGTCACCTGACTTCTCCCGGGATGCCCCGGCCTTCAGGTCCGGGAGGAATGGGTCCTTGGAGTGGTGCCGCTGAGTGGCGGGGTTCTCTGCGCATCGGTTGTGAACTGCGCTCTCTTTCGTTGTCAGTGGGGATTGTCGGGTTCCTGGTCGTGACGGCAGCATCGGCTTGCGAGGGCGTGTCCGGGCATGCCCGGTGCTCGTTCCGGCTGCGTGTGTCGTCCTCCGCACGTACCGCTCTGGACGGCGACTGGGCGCGGTGTCGTTGGGTGTGGATCGAGTGCGTGGCGGTGTTTTTCGCGAAGTCCCGGGGGTGTACCGCGACAGCCTCGGCCACTGGTACGCCTCGTTCGTCGTCGCGGTCGAGACCGAGCCGCTGCCCACCACGGGTGCCGCGATCGGCATCGACTGGGGTGTGAAGGAGACCGCGACGACCACGTCCGACTCCCACGACCTGCCGCAGCCACACCACGGACGCACAGCCGCGGCCAAGCTGGCCGGTCACCACCGGATGACGGCCCGCAAAGCCGCAGACGCCGCGATCAGCGCCACCAGGGCTGGTCTGGTCGAGATGGCCCGTAAGCACGGACGGACCGTGCACCTGATCCACCCCGCGCACACCACCAGGGACTGCGCACAGTGCGGAGCGAGAACCGAGCACGCGCTCCCCCTCTCCGAAAGGACGTACACCTGCACGGCGTGCGGAGCGGTCTCGTCACGAGCCAAGAACTCCGCCCGCGTGATGTGGGTCCGGGCTGGTCTCCACCCGACTAGTGCTGATCTTGTAAGCGCTGCTCCCTGACCGGGGACAGCCGAAGTGAGCTGGGAATCCCCTCCCTTCAGGGAGAGGAGGAGTCAGTTCCCGGAGAGCAGATCGAGGCCGCCGCGGCGGCCGAACAGGCGCGGGATGGCGAGCGCCAGGGCGATGAGCGCGATGGACCCGGCGAGCATGAGGGTGCCGACGGCGTTGATGGTGGGCTGTACGCCGAACCTGATCGCCGAGTAGATGCGGACGGACAGCGGCTGGGGGTCGACGCCGGTGGTGAAGTAGGCCAGCACGAAGTCGTCGAAGACCAGGGCGAAGATCAGCACGGCGGACGCAAGGATGCTGGGGAACAGGGCGGGCAGGGTCACCAGGCGCAGGGCCTGCCGCCGGGTGGCGCCGAGGTCCATGGCGGCCTCTTCGACCTCGGGGTTGAGGGCGGCGATGCGCGAGCGCAGGATCACCGTCACGTACGAGATGGAGAAGGTGATCTCGGCGAGCATGACGGTGGTGGTGGAGAGGGTGATGCCCAGGCCCTTGAAGAGCAGCATGGCGGCCACGCCGGTGACGATCTCCGGGGTGATCAGCGGTACGAGCATCACCAGGCCGGCGAAGGAGCCGAGCCGGCCGCGGCCGCGGACCAGGCCGAGGGCGAGGGCGACGCCGAGGACGATCGAGCCGGCCATGGCGACGAGGGAGACCTCCAGGCTCATGCCGACCGAGTCGATCAGGACGTCGTCGTGGAGGAAGGCGGAGTACCAGCGGAGGCTGAAGTCCTTGAAGACGGTGAGGGACTTCTGCGAGTTGAAGGAGAAGAGGACGACGACGCCGATGGGCAGGTAGAGGAGGGCGAAGAAGAGGACGGTGACGGCGATGGCGAAGCGGGGCCGGCGTTCGGCCCCGCGCCGGCGGCGGGCCGTGGGGGCGGCCGCGCGGGTCCGCGTACCGACCGGCGGGCGGGTGGCGGCGAGGGTCATCGGGCCGCCTCCGCCTCGTCCTTGCGGGTGCGCCGGAGGTAGCCGAGCATCCCGAGGAACAGCACGGCCATCAGCAGCATGGTGAGGGCCGAGCCGAGGGGCCAGTTCTGGCCCTGGAAGAACTTGTCCTGGATCAGGTTGCCGATCATGATCTGGTCGGGGCCTCCCATGAGCTGGGCGCTGACGAAGTCGCCCATGGCGGGCAGGAAGACGAGGACGCAGCCGGCCGCGGCGCCCTGCCGGGTGGCGGGCACGGTGACGAAGAGGAACGTGCGCAGGGGCCCGCCGTAGAGGTCGCGGCCGGCCTCGATGAGCGAGGTGTCCATCCGCTCCAGGGCCGCGTACAGCGGGATGATCATGAACACCACGAAGCCGTAGACGAGTCCGGCGACGACGCCGGGGCCGGTCTGGAGGATCTTCGTGCCGTGGTCGGCGAGGCCGAGGCTCCGCAGGGCCCGCAGCAGCGGTCCGTCGTCGGAGAGGACCACGGACCAGCCGTACATCCGGACCAGGTAGTTGGCGAAGAACGGTACGACGATCGCGGCGATCAGGAGGTTCTTGTACCGGCCGCCGCACATCGCGATGGCGTACGCGACCGGGTAGGCGACGGCGAGGCACACGAGGCAGGTGACCAGCGCGTAGCCGAGGGAGCGGAGCAGGACGGTGCGGTAGGCCGGGTCGGCGAGGGCGGCGATGTTGGACGGGTCCAGGCCGAACTGCGGGTTTCCCAGGGGGTCGGTGGTGCCGAAGGCCAGGGTGGCGACCAGCAGCAGGGAGACCACCAGGAAGCCGGTCATCCAGAGGGTGCCCGGGAGCATGAGCCACGTCCACAGCCGGGTCCCCGCCGCGGCGGGCCCGGGACGGTCGCGTCGTGACATGTCAGCCGGCCTTCACTTCGGTCCAGGCGGCGTCGCGGGCGCGCTCGCCCGCGGCGCCGGCGTTGCGGTAGTAGAGGTCGTCCTTGAGGTCGTCGGCGCTGACCTGGCACTGCGGGAAGGGCTCCACGAGGGCGCTGTAGGTGTCCTCGGTGCCGCGCACCGGCATCGGGTAGCCGATGTACTCGATGTTCTTCTTCACGTTCTCCGGGCGGAGCATGTAGTCGATGAAGAGCATGGCCGTGCCGGGGTGCTGCGCGTTGGCGGGGATGGCGTAGCAGTCGGAGTTGACCGGGGCGCCCTCGCGGGCGACCTCGAAGCCGAAGACGTTCGGGTCCTTGGCCTGGGCGAGCATGGCGGCCATGTCGCCGCTCCACGCCTGCGTCATGTCGGCGTTGCCGTTGAGCAGGTTGTTGTAGCTGTCGCTGGAGAAGCCGCGCAGCCGGGGGCGGAGCCCGCGCAGCGTCTCGGTGATCATCTTGAGGTCGTCGGGGTCCTCGGTGCTGATGTCGAGTCCGTGCTTGAGCGCGCCCATGCCGAGCACCTCGTCACGGTCGTCGAGGACGAAGACCTTGCCCTTGGCGCGGGCGTTCCACAGGTCCTGCCAGGAGCCGGTGAGGTCGCCGAGGCGGTCCTTGCGCCAGCCGATGCCCGTCTTGTACATCGTGAACGGGACGGTGTGGGCGGACTTCGCGTCGTACCAGGGGTCGGCGAAGTACGCGTAACCGCCGAAGACCGCCTCGGCGTTCTTCAGCCGGGAGTGGTCGATGGCGTGGAGCTTGCCGCCGGCGGTGAGGCGCTGCGCCCATTTCGCGGTGGGGAAGATGATGTCGTAGCGGTTGCCGGAGTTGAGCTTGGCGGCCATGCCCTCCATGGAGTCGTAGTTCGACTGGATGACCTTGACGCCGTACTCCTTCGAGAAGCCTTCGAAGACGGCCGGGTCGACGAAGTCGGCCCAGTTGAAGTAGACGAGGTCGCCGTCGACCTTGACGTCGATCGGCTTCTCGCCGGTCGCGCCGGGCTTCGGGTCGGGGCCGGCGGAGAAGCCGCAGCCGGCCGCGCCCAGTCCGAGGGCGGCGGTGGTGCCGGCGACACCGGCGCGGAGGAGGGAGCGGCGGGACAGGGATCGTGCCTCGGGGGACATGGGGGTCCTCTCCGTAGGGCCGCGGGGGGACGGCGGGTGATGAACTGCGCGTCGGCGCACGGTGGTTGTCCGGTACCGCGGGTCAGTGCTCCGCGGCGTCGGGATCGGTGGTGCCGGGTCCGGCGGCGTCGAGGTCGGCGCGGATCCGGGAGGCGAACCAGCCGACCGGAGACTCGCGGCGGGACAGCGGGCCGGGCTCGAACCCGGGGGTGGAGAGCCCTTGCTGGACGCGGGCGACCAGCTCGGCGTCCTCGTCGTTGGTGATCCAGCCGATGTGGATGTTCAGCCGCCGGGCGAGGCGGGTGCGCAGGCTCGTGCCGCGCCGGGTGTAGAAGGCGCCGGGCACGGCCACCCGGTCCACGGCCGTGGGGATCGCGGTCCAGGCCAGCACGTGGTCCGGGTAGAAGTCGATCAGGGTGTTGGGGTAGATCACCGCGTACCGCCAGACCCGGCGGTCCGCCTCGGCGAGGCCCGGCATCGGGGCGGCGATGCGCTGGTAGAGGCGCTCGGCCCAGTTCGAGGACGGCTTCTCCCGCAGCGGGGAGGCGAACAGCGCGTACGCCTCCTCGGTACGGCAGCTGTAACGCTGGTAGTCCAGCAGGCGCATCAGCCCGGGGTGGGCGACCGGCACGTGGTAGCCCTCCAGGTAGTTGTCGACGGCCACCTTCCAGTTGGCCTCCTGTACCTCGGCGCCGGCCAGGTCGTGGATGCGGCTGCGGCCGATCGGCACGAGGTCGGCGCCGGCGTAGTGACCGACCTCCTCGGCGAGGCCGGCGCACTGCTCGGCCAGGGGGACGGCGTCCGGGTCGAGGTTGACGAAGACGAAGCCGAGGAAGGACTCGACGCGGGCCGGGAAGAGGCCGAGCCGGGGTTTGTCGAGGCACGGGATCTGCCGGGCCTCGGGGGCGCCCACCAGGCTCCCGTCGAGCCGGTAGGTCCAGCCGTGGTAGGGGCAGCGGATCGCCTTGCCGGCCGGTTCCGGAGCGGTGACCAGGCGGGTCCCGCGGTGGCGGCAGACGTTGAGGTGGGCGGCGAGGCCGCCGTCCTCGGTGCGGACGACGAGGACCTCACGGTCCGCGACGGTGGCGGCGAGCCGGGCACCCGGTCCCGGCAGGTCGGACTCGTGGCAGACGAGCTGCCAGGACTTGGCGAAGACGTGCCGCGTCTCGGCGGCGGCCGTGGCGGGGTCGGTGTAGTAGCGGGCCGAGAGGGCGGGGGCGGGGTCGTCCTGGCCGCCGGGCGCCGGGCGGGCGGGGCCGGGGTCGTCCTGGCCGCCGGGCGCGGGCACCGGGCGGGCGGGGGCGGGGGACGCCGGGCGGTCCGTGGTGGGGGCGGGGGGCGACGACCGGTCCGCGCGGGGGGCGGGGGCGGGAGCTGCGGAGGCCGTCGGCCGGTCCGCGGTGGGGGAAGCCGCGCCCGGGGTGTCGTCGCCGGGCTCGTGGAGTGGTGTTTCTGGCGCTCTGGACTGCATCGGGTGACTCCTCCATGCCGTCCGTACGGCGATCGGATGTCGAGGCGTGCCAGGGGACGGGGCAGCACGTCGGGCCGGGGCCGCGAGGTTGCTGACCGATTGGACAGTCAGATTGCTGGCTGATTTCCGCCGGGTCAAGACTTGTACGCTGACCGATCGGTCAGCTAGCGTGAATCAGGTCACTGACCGATCGGTCAGCAAGCGTGTTGCGTCTTCGCCGCGTACGGGTTCCTCCGCGTACGCGCTGCTCCAGGGCCGTATACGGCCCGGCTTCGCCCCCACCTCCCTTTCCTCCCGAACCCCTCCGCCGCACGGCCGTCCCGGCCGGGGCGGCGGCCCCACCCTCCCGGAGGCACGCATGAGCGGTCGTCGGCGTCTGGACTGGCTCGGTCTCACCCCCGAGCCGGAGCGGGAACTCCCCGCGGCGGTCGCCGCGCTGCGCGCCTCGCTCCCCCGCCCACCCACGGGCACGGCCGGCAGTGTTGGGGCTGGTGCCGGTGCCGGTGCCGGTGCCGCAACGGGTGCCACCGCCACCGCGGCGGCTGCGACCGGCACGGACCCCGCCGCCACGGCTGGGACCGGCACCGCTGAAACCGCCACCGCGACGACCGGCACGGGCACCGCGGCCACCGGCACACCCGCCACCGCCACGGCCGGGACCGGCACGGCTGACGCCGCCACCGCGACGACCGGCACGGGCACCGCGGCCACCGGCGCCACCGGCACACCCGCCACCAGCCCGGCCGGGACCGGCACGGCTGCCGCCGGCACCGCAACGACCGGCACGGGCTCCGCGGCCACCGCCGCCACCGGCACACCCGCCACCGCGACCGCGACCGGCGCGGGCTCCGCCGCCACGGCGGGCCTGGCCGTCCTGGTCGCCGCCGAGCGGCGGCGCGTGGAGCACCTGGTCCTGCGCGGCGGCCGGCACGACTGGCTCCGCTACCTCGCCGAGGTCACCGGCCTGGTCACGGCCGTGGCCGCCGGCACCCGCCCCGGCGACCGCACCGCCGCCCTGCTCGCCGCCGAGGTGGTCCTCGACCACCACCACATGCTGATCGGCCTCCCCGGCCCGGGGTACGGCCGCACCGCCAGGGACCGCACCGCGCTCGAAGAGGCGGTACGGGTCCTGCGCACCCCCACCCGCACTGGAGACCCCCGATGACCGTGATCCGGCACCTGACGGTCCCGCCGTCCGCCGGCGTGCTCGGCCCCGCGCCCGGCACGGCGGAGAGCGCCGAGGCGTACGCCGCCGCCGGCGGCTACGCCGGCACCACCACCCCGGGCGCACTGCTGGACCACCTCGACGCGTCCGGTCTGCGCGGCCGCGGCGGGGCGGGCTTCCCCGCCTCCGTCAAGCTCCGCGCCGTACGCGACCGGGGCCGCGCGGACGGCGGGGCCACGCCGGTCGTCGTGGCCAACGGCGAGGAGGGCGAGCCCGGTTCGGTCAAGGACCGGTGGCTGCTGCGGGCCCGCCCGCACCTGGTGCTCGACGGTCTCGCCCGGGCCGCGGCGGTCACCGGGGCCGGCCGCGGCTACGTGTACCTCTCCGACCCGGAGGCCGCCGCCCGCGTCCGCGGCGCACTCGCCGAGCGGCCGCCGGCCCTGCCCGTGGAGGTGATCGAGACCGGGCACGCGTACGTGGCCGGCGAGGAGAGCGCGGTGGTCCGCAGGATCGACGGCGGCCCCGCCCTGCCGCGCGCGAAGCCGCCGCGGCCGTTCGAGCAGGGTGTGGGCGGCGCGCCGACGCTGGTGTCCAACGTCGAGACCCTGGCCCGGATCGCCCTCACCGCCGCCCGCCCCGACCTTCGGCTGCACATCGCGCGCAGCACCCTGGTCACGCTGTCCGGCGGCCCCGGCGCACCGCTGCTCACCGAAGTCCCGTACGGCACACCCCTGCGCGACCTGGCGGAAGCCGTCGGGGTCCCGGATCCGGCGGGGGCGCTGATGGGCGGACTGTTCGGCGGGCTCGTCGACGCCCGCGCCCTCGGGCTGCCGCTCGAACCGGACGCGCTGGCGGCCGCGGGCACGGCGCTGGGCTGCGGCGCGGTGCGGTTCCTCGCGAGCGGGGAGTGCCCGGTGTCGGCCGCGGCCGACGCGGCCGGGTACCTCGCCGCCGAGAGCTCGCGGCAGTGCGGGGTGTGCGTGTCCGGCACGGCCGCGATCGCCGGGGCCCTGGCCGGCCTCGCCGCGGGCACGGCCGCCCCGGACACCGCCGCCCACCTGGAACGCTGGTCCACGGGCCTCCGGGGCCGCGGCGCATGCGCCCTCCTGGACGCGGCCGCCTCCCTCGCGGGCAGCCTCCTGCGTGCCTTCCCGACCGCGGTGCGGTCCCACCTCGCCGCGCCGTGCGATGCCTGCACCGCGCCGCCCGCTCCGGGCCGGACCGGCCGCCTCACGGTACCGGTACCGCCGGTCCCGGTGCCGCCGGTCCCGGATGCCCCGATCCCGGACGCCCCGATCCCGGACGCCCCGATCCCGGATGCCCCGGTCCCGGACCGGCCGGCCGCCGCCGGTCCGCTCGGGCGGCCGCTCGCCGACCCGGCACCGGCGGACGCGGCGGCCGACCGGCTCGCCCCGGCGATACGCGCGAACGCGGGCCGGCCCGGCCCGGGCGGCCAGACCGAGCGCCCATCCGGCTCGCCGGCCCCCGCTGTCGCCGAGGGGCGGGCCTCGGGCCGCGAAGCCTCGCCGGCGGCCGGCGGAGGCTCTGTGCACTCGCCCGGCGGCGGGGCCCGCGGGGCCACCCGCCCGCCGGTCGCCGCCGAGGCCATGGGGGCCGGTCGTGCCGACGACGGCTAGGCCGTGTCCGTCGGGTCAGGCCGGCTCGGCCCGCGGCGTTCCCCCAGCTCCGCTGGGTGGTACCCCCAGGTGCCGTGCATCGCGCGGCCGAGGAGGGAGTCGACGCGGTGGGGGCGCCCCCGGCGGTAGCCGGGGGACGTCGGCGACCGACGAGAACGCGGCGAGGCGCGGTGCCTGGGGCTACCACCCAGCGGAGGTATGGGAACGCCGCGGGCCCGACAGCCTGATCCGAAAGACACGGCCCGGTGCCAGGAGTTCTTCGCGGGTGCGGGCGTTGCCGTGGTGGGGAGTTGGAGGTGCCCCGGTCCCGCCCTTCCACCGTTCCTCAACCGGCTACCGCCGGCGGATCCGGCCGAGAGGTGCGCCCGGCCCCTTCCGGGGGCTCCGCCCCCGCACCCCCGCTCCTCGAACGCCGGAGGGGCTGGAACCACGGCCGGGCCGAAGCTCAAGCCCCACCCCCACGTACGGCGCGGGACTCCCCCGCTACCGAGCCTCGAACACCGGCGAGGCTCGGGGCTCAGGTACTGCGCACGACCCGCCCCACCAGCACCGACGCACCGGCACCGCAAGCCCGTGCGGCCCCGGAGCACCCCAGCCCTGCCCATCCAGCCGCAGGAAGGAACCGGCCGGGCGCTCCGCCCGCAGAGAACCACCAAACCGTCACCACGCAACCCGGCCCCCAACCCACCCGGCACGGGACCACCACGAGGTCCCGGACCTGCCGCAACTCCCAGACCGCCCGGCGTTTGAGGGCGACGGGGTCCGGGGCGGAGCTCCGGTGAGCGGGAGAGGGGCGGGTGGGGGAACCGCTCCGCGCAGCGGCCGGCCCACCCGCACCCGACACCGCACCGGCACCCACACCCGCACCCGCACCCGCACCCGCACCCGCACCCGCACCCGCACCCGCAGGGCTCGCACAACACCCCGTCCCCCGCACGCAACCCCGCACCGCCCGAACGGCACCCGTACCGCCCCCGGAGGGCACCGCACCCGTACCACCCGAAAGGACAACCCCGTGAAACTCCTGCTGGACGCCACCCTCTGTCAGGGATACGGGGTGTGCCAGGAGCACGCCCCCGAGATGGTCGAGCTCGACGAGTGGGGCTACGCCAGGGTCGTCGTCGTCGACGTGCCCGCCGGTGGCGAGGCCGCGGCGCGCGCCTGTGCCGAGAGCTGCCCCAACTCCGCACTCCGCGTGGAGGGATGACATGGGACGCGACCTCACCCCCCTCTTCGACCCCGTCTCCGTGGCCGTCGTCGGCGCCAGCGACGACCCGGCGAAGTACGGCCACGCCGTCGCCGCGCAGGCGCTCCGCGCCCCCGGCCGCCGGCCCGTACACCTGGTGAACCGGCGGGGCGGCACCGTGCTGGGCCGCACCGCTGCCACCTCCCTCGCCGAGATCGGCGAGCCCGTCGAGCTGGTGGTCGTCTCCGTGCCCGCCGCCGGCTTCGAGGCCGCCGTCGACGACGCCCTGGCCTGCGGCGCCCGGGCCATCGTCGCCATCACCGCCGGCTTCGCCGAGGCCGGTGCCGCCGGCCTGGCCCGGCAGCGGGCGGTCGCCGAGCGCGTCCGCGCCGCCGGAGCCGTCCTCGTCGGCCCCAACTGCCTCGGGATCGCGGACAACACCACCGAGCTGTACCTCGCCTCGGACCGCTTCGCGCCCGGCGGCGTCGCCCTGCTCAGCCAGAGCGGCAACCTCGCGCTCGAACTCCAGCTCCGCTGCGCCCCGCACGGCCTCGGCTTCTCCCGGTTCGTCTCGCTCGGCAACCAGGCCGACGTCACCCTCGTCGACCTGGTCGAGGACTGCGCGCGCCACGAACCCACCACCGCCATCGCCGTGTACGCCGAGGACTTCGGCGACGGCAGGGCCTTCGCCCGGGCCGCCGCCGCGGCCGGGAAGCCGGTCGTCCTGCTCACCGCGGGCCGCGGCAGTGCCTCCGCCCGCAGCGCCCAGTCGCACACCGGCGCCCTGACCTCGTCCGCCGACGTGGTGGCCGCCGCCTGCCGCGACGCGGGGGTGGAACTGGTCCGCACCCCGCGGGAGATGACCGTCGTACTGGCCGCCCTGGCCCCGGGCGCGGGCGGCACCCGGCACCGGCCCTCCCCCGCCGGCCGGAGGCGGCGGACCGCCGTGTTCACCGACGGCGGCGGGCACGGCGTCATCGCCGCCGACGCCGCCGAGGACGCCGGGCTCGCCGTGCCCGAGCTCTCCGCCCCCACCCAGGACCGGCTCCGCTCGGTGCTCTGGGAGCAGTCCGCGGTCGGCAACCCGGTCGACCTGGCGGGCATGGGCGAGCAGCGCCCCCTGTCGTACGCCGACACGGTCGCCGGACTGCTCGGCGCGGACGAGGTCGACGCCGTGCTGATGACCGGCTACTTCGGGGGGTACGCCGCCTCCGAGGGCGGTCTGGGGGGCGGCGGCCAGACCGGCGGCTCCGTGCTCGCCGAGGGCGAGACGCGGGCCGCGAAGGAGATCGTCGGGCACCTGGCCGCGACCCCGAAGCCCCTGGTCGTGCAGTCGATGTACCCGGCGTCGCCGAGCTGCCGGGTGCTGGCCGAGGCGGGCGTGCCGGTGTTCTCCGCCACCGAGGACGCCGCCCGCGCGCTGGCCGCGCTCACCGGCCGGGGTGCCGCCGGGCCCTCGGGGATCCCGGCGCTGCCGCCCGCCGCGGCGCCGCTGCGCGACCCCGGCTACCACGGGGTGCGGGCGCTGCTGGCCGCCGCCGGGGTGCCGTTCCCGGCCGCCCGGGAGGTCACCGACGAGACCGGGCTGCTCGCCGCGGCCGCGGAGTTCGAAGGCCCGTACGTACTGAAGGCCCTGCACGTGCTGCACAAGTCCGACGCCGGCGGCGTGGCCCTGCGCCTGGACGGCCGGGAGGCGCTGCTGGCCGCGTACCGCGAGATGCACGCACGGCTCGGCGCGCCCGCGTACTCGGTCGAGGCCATGGCCGACCTGTCGGACGGCATCGAACTGATCGTGGGGGTGAACCGGGACCCCCGGTTCGGCCCGGTCGCCCTGGTCGGCCTCGGCGGCGTGCTGACGGAAACGCTGCGGGACGTCGCCTTCGCGCTGGCGCCCGTACCGGCCGGACGGGCCGCCGGCCTGCTGCGGGGCCTGCGGACCGCGCCGCTGCTGGCGGGCGTGCGCGGCCGGCCGGGCGTCGACGTGGCCGCCGCGGCCGACGTGATCGAACGGATCACCACCGTCGCCGCCGAGCACCCGGAGATCGCCGAGCTCGAGGTCAACCCCCTGCTGGTGCGCCCCGACGGCGCCCTGGCCCTGGACGCCCGGGCCGTCCTGGCCTGACCGGCCGGCGAGCCCCCGGATCCGACGGCCACGACAGACCCGCCCGACACCCCAGCCCGCACACCCCAGCCCGCACACCCCCGCCCGCACCCCCTTCCCGGAGGAACCATGGACTTCCGCTACACCCCCGAGCAGGCCGCGCTCAAGGCCCGCGCCGCCGGCTACGCACGCCTCCTGATGCGGTACGAGGACCAGTCCGAGGAGGCGGGCGGTCCGCTCCCCGCCGACACGGTCCGCGAGCTCACCCGCGCCGCGATCGACGCCGGCGTGTACGCGATCAACATGCCGGCCGAGTGGGGCGGCGCCGGACTGTCCCTGCTGGACCAGGTCATCGTCGAGGAGGAGTTCGGCAAGGTCACCAACTGCCTCTGGGACATCCCCTGGCGGCCGGCGAACGTCCTCGCGTACGGCACCGACGCCCAGCGCGAGAAGTACCTCCTCCCCGTGATCCGCGGCGAGCGGTTCGACGCCTTCGCGGTCACCGAGCCGGGCGCAGGCTCCGACCCCGGATCGGGCACCAGCACGGCGGTCCGTACCGAGGGCGGCTGGCTGCTCAGCGGCGAGAAGTGGTTCGTGACCTGCGGGGACATCGCCGACTTCCTGCTGGTGCAGGCGGATGCGGGCCCGGAGCTCGCACCCACCCTGTTCTTCGTGGACAAGGCGGCGCCGGGCGTCGAGATGACCCGGGTCCCGCGCTTCATGCACTCCGCCGTCAACGGGCACCCCGAGTTCACCTTCACCGACGTGTTCGTCCCCGACGAGGACGTGCTCGGCGGCGTCGGCCACGGCTACGAACTGACCAAGGAGTGGTTCACCGACGAGCGGCTGATGATCGCCGCCCGGACGGTGGGCGCCGCCGAGCGGGCCCTGGAGCTCGCCCGCGACTGGGCCGTGGAGCGCCGCCAGTTCGGCTCGCCCATCGCCGACTTCCAGCTGATCCAGGGCATGCTCGCCGACTGCGCCGTCGACATCGCCGTGAACCGCGCCTACACCCACCAGGTCGCCTGGGAGGCCGACCGGCCTGGCACCGACCGCAAGACCCTGCACGCCAAGGCCTCGACGGCGAAGCTCGCCGCGAGCGAGGCCGCGGGACGGGTCGTCGACCGGTGCGTGCAGATCTTCGGCGGGCGCGGGTACGACCGCTCGTACCCGGTCGAGCGCATGTACCGCGAGCTGCGCGTGGACCGCATCTGGGAGGGCACCTCCGAGATCCAGCGCCTGATCATCGCCAACGAAATGATCAAGCGCGGCACCCGCGCCCTGGCCTTCCCCGCCTCCTCGCCCGACGGCCCCGCGGCCTGACCGACGGACCGCCCCTTCCCCGAACCGCCCCCCCGACCACCCCCGCCCAGGAACCAAGAGGAGCGACATGGACTTCCGCCTCACCCCGCGCCAGGAAGAGCTCAAGGCCTCGGCCCGCGCGCTGACCGACTTCATCACGAAGTACGAGCTCGACTGCGAGGAGAACAACGGCCTGCCGCCGGCCGCCCACACCGAGATCCGCGACGCCGTCCTGGAGAGCGGCCTCCAGGCCGTCAACATGCCCGCCGAGTGGGGCGGCGCCGGGCTCACCATCCTGGAGCAGGTGGTCGTCCAGGCCGAACTGGGACGGCTCACCGGCGCACTGTGGGACATGGTCTGGCGGCCCGCCAACGCCCTGTCCTTCTGCACGCCCGAGCAGCGCGAGCGGTACCTCGTCCCGGTGATCCACGGGCGCCGCCGCGACTGCTACGCGGTCAGCGAGCCGGAGGCCGGCTCCGACCCGCAGGCGATCAGGACCACCGCGACCCGGACCGACGGCGGCTGGCTGCTGAACGGCGAGAAGTGGTTCGTGACCGTCGGCGACCACGCGGACTTCATGATCGTGCTGGCCGCGGCCGGCGAGGAGCGGGCCCCGACCCTGTTCCTCGTCGACAAGGACACGCCGGGCGTCGAGATGACCCGGGTGCCCCGCTGGATGCACACCTTCGTCTACGAGCACCCCGAGTTCACGTTCACCGACGTGCGGGTGGGCGACGACGCCGTGCTCGGCGGGATCGGCAACGGCTACGACATCACCCGTTCCTGGTTCACCGAGGAGCGCCTGATGATCGCCGCCCGTACCATCGGCGCCGCCGAGCGCGCCCTGGAGCTCGCCCGCGACTGGGCGGTGGAGCGCCGCCAGTTCGGCTCCCGCATCGCCGACTTCCAGCTGATCCAGGGCATGCTCGCGGACAGTGCCGTCGACATCGCCGTGAACCGCGCCTACACCCACCAGGTCGCGTGGGAGGTCGACGCGGGCGACGCCGACCGCAAGACCCTGCACGCCAAGGCGGCCATGGCCAAGCTCGCGGCGAGCGAGGCCTCCGGCCGCGTGGTCGACCGGTGCCTGCAGATCTTCGGCGGACGCGGGTACGACCGTGCGTACGCCGTCGAGCGGCTCTACCGGGAGCTGCGGGTGGACCGCATCTGGGAGGGCACCTCCGAGATCCAGCGCCTGATCGTCGCCGGCGAACTCGTCAAGCGGGGCACCGGCGTCCTGCACATGCCCGGCTCCGTGTGACGGACGAGGGAGCCGGCTCCGGGTGACGCGCGCGGCCGCAGGTCCGTCCGCACAACGGGTACGTACCGAAGGAGGGGAAGTCCGATGACCGATGTCGAACGCGTCGGGGTCGTGGGGTGCGGGCTGATGGGGTCCGGCATCGCGGAGGTCTGCGCGCGGGCGGGCCTGGAGGTCGTGGTGGTGGAGACGGGCACGGCGGCCGCCGCGGCCGGGCTGGAGCGGATCACCCGCTCGCTGGCCCGCGCCGAGGGCGCCGGGAAGCTCACCGCCGACGGGCGGGCGGCCGCGGCGGCCCGGATCACGGTCACCACCGAGATGGAACGGCTGGCCGACCGGGACCTGGTGGTCGAGGCGGTGGCCGAGGACGAGCGGGCGAAGACCGCGGTGTTCGCCCGGATCGACGCCGTGGTGGAGCGACGGGACGCGGTCCTGGCGACCAACACCTCCTCGCTCCCGGTGATCCGGCTGGCCGCCGCGACCTCGCGGCCCGACCGCGTGATCGGGCTGCACTTCTTCAACCCCGTCCCGGTGCTCCCGCTCGTGGAGCTGGTGCCGTCGCTGCTCACCGGTGACGAAACGGTGCGTCGCACACGGGAGTTCGCCTCCGGGGTGCTGGGCAAGCAGGTGATCCGCGCCCAGGACCGGGCGGGGTTCGTGGTGAACGCCCTGCTCGTGCCGTACCTGCTGGCGGCGGTGCGGATGGCCGAGTCGGGCACCGCCTCGGCCGAGGACATCGACCAGGGCATGACCCTGGGCTGCGCGCATCCGCTCGGGCCGCTGGCCCTGGCCGACCTGATCGGCCTGGACACGGTGCAGGCCATCGCCCGGTCGATGTACGCCGAGTACCGCGAGCCGCTGTACGCGCCGCCCCCGCTGCTCGCGCGGATGGTGGACGCGGGCCTGCTGGGCCGCAAGACGGGGCGCGGGTTCCACACGTACCCCTGAACCGGTGTGCCCGGACGGAGGGAGTCCGGGCACGGGATGCGCAAGGATGATGGACAGGCGGGCCCGGCAGCCGGGCCCGCCCGCCCGCACAGCGGGCGCCGGAACGGGGAGTATCAGACGTGACCAAGGCCGAGCGCGCACTCGAGACGCGGGAGCGGATCCTGAAGGCCGCGTGCGAAGTGATCGCGGAGATCGGGTTCGAGAACATCAGCATGCGCAAGGTCGCCGAGCACGCGGGCGTCTCGAAGGCCCTGCTGCACTACCACTTCGACACCAGGGAGAAGCTGTTCGCCGAGGCGATGACCCACTCCTTCGCCCAGACCGGCACGGACACGGAGGACGGGGCCGCCGCCGGCCTGCCCGCGTCGGTGCTGCTGGCGCGGATCCTGCGCAGCATGCTGCCGACGGACGAGGAGCTGCGCCAGGACTGGAAGCTGTGGCAGGAGCTGTGGGTGCGGGCGCAGCGCGACCGGACGGCCCGCCACCTCGCCGTCGACCTGTACGACCAGCTGCACTCCTGGGTCACGGGCGCGGTCGAACGCGGCATCGCCTCGGGCGAGTTCAAGCAGTGCGACGTGGCCGCGCTGGGCACCCTGGTGCTGGCCCTCTGCGACGGGCTGGGCATCCGCGTGATGCTGGACGACCCCCGGGTGGACCTGGCCACGGCCCGGTCGACCATCTGGGCGACCATCGCCCCCTTCCTCGGCGTGGCCCCGGAGTTCCCGGAGCTCTGAGCGACCGGGGACGCGGCCCAACCGGACCGGTGTTCGCCGGTGTTAGGGTCGCGCCATGTCCAAGGCCGAGATAGACGCAGTGACCGCCGAGTTCTACGGCGCTTTCGACACCCGGGGCGGGAAGCCCGCCGACCTGGCGCGGATCCGGCGGCTGGTCGTCCCGGGCGGGGTGATCGTCAAGACCGGACCCGACCTCACCGTCTACTCGGTGGAGGAGTTCATCGAGCCGCGCGAACGGCTGCTGGCCGGGGACCGGCTGGCCGAGTTCGCGGAGTGGGAGACCGCCGAGCGTACGGAGATCGCGGGCGACATCGCCTCGCGGTTCGGCACGTACGGCAAGTCCGGGGTCCTGGACGGGGAGCCCTTCGAGGGCGGCGGCAGCAAGACCATCCAGTTCGTCCGCACCCCGGACGGCTGGCGGATCGCCGCGTTCTCCTGGTACGACGAGCCGTAGCCGGGACCCGGCCGGCGCCGGGGACGGAGCCGGCCGCGGCCCGGGGCCTCACGTGCGGGCCGCCCCCACCGGGCGGCGCAGCAGGTACACGGCCGCGCCGGTGACCAGCACGGACATGCAGGTGATGAAGACCAGGCCGGCCCCCTCCAGCCCCATCGGGCCGGCCAGCAGACCGACGCCGATCACCGGCACCGAGATGCCGGTGTAGGCCACCACGAACAGCGTGGAGATCACCGCGGCGCGTTCGTGTTCCGGTGACGCCCCGGCCACCGCGACCAGGGCCGCGCGGAAGGACAGCCCCTGCCCGGCCCCGCCGACCAGGGCGCTCGCCACCACCAGCGGCAGCAGGTTCCAGCGCAGCGCACCCGCGAGCAGCACCAGCCCGCCCAGCAGGGCCGCGCAGCCCAGCGGCAGCGCCCGGCGCACCCCGACCCGGTTCACCGCCAGCTGCCCGGCGGTGGAGGCGAAGAAGGCCAGCGCCACGACCAGACCGCTGACGGCGTGGTTGTGCACGTCCAGGGACTGGGCCAGGAAGGCCGGGCTGACCGAGGTGAACACCCCGAACAGTGCGAAGCCGACGAAGGAAGCGGTGGCCGCCGGCGCGAACACCGTGCGCACCTGGGCCGGCAGCCCCGGCTTCTGCGGCCGGACGGTGCCGAGCGGGCGCCGCTCCCGCACGGTCTCGGGCAGCCGCAGCAGGATGCCGGCCGAGGCGGCGACCAGGACGAGGTGCACGACGAAGGGCAGTTGGAGCGGGCGGGCGGCGTACTGGGCCAGCAGCCCGGCCAGCAGCGGGCCGCAGCCCAGGCCGCCCATGTTGCTGGCCGTGGCGACGAAGGTGGCCCGCTCGGACCCGCCCGGGGGCGCGAGTTCCAGCACGTACGCCGTGGCCGCACCGGTGAACAGGCCGGCGGACAGGCCCGACATCAGCCGGCCCGCGTAGAGCCAGCCGAGGCCGGTGGCGGCGAGGAAGCAGAGCGCACTGGCGGCCGCGCAGCCGAGGCCCACCAGCAGCACCGGGCGGCGGCCGACGGCGTCCGAGGCGTTGCCGGCCAGCAGGAGCACGCCGATCACCCCGAAGGCGTACACGGCGTAGACGACGGTCACGATCAGCTCGGAGAACCCGAACTTCTCCTGGTAGAGGCCGTACAGCGGGGTCGGCAGCGTGGTGCCGGCCATGCACACCAGGAACACGGCGCCGGCGAGCAGGCAGTCGCGCCATCCGGTGCGGTCACGGTCCATGGGCCGACGGTAGACGCTCCCGGCGGGGCCCGCAGGACAGGCGGCCTCCCGGCCGGGGGCGACCTGCCGGGAGGCACGGGTGTCCCGCCCGGCCGGCCGGATGGCCGGGGTGCCGCGGCCGGGGGATCCTGGGCGGGCAGTCCGTTCGCCGGGGGGCCTCACGGCAGGAGACGACCGTGCCACGCTCCGACAGCTTCGCCGCACCGGACGTCCTGGTCGTCGGCGCGGGACCGGTGGGCCTGACCGCGGCGGTGGAGCTGCGGCGGCGCGGGGTGCGGTGCCGGCTGGTGGACCGGCTGCCGGCCCGGCTGATGTACGCCAAGGCGGTGGGCGTCCAGCCGCGCACCCTGGAGGTCTGGGACCGGATGGGCTGCGTGCGGGAGGTCCTGGAGGCCGCGGTGCAGCTGCGCGGCCATCTGGTGTACGTCAACGGCGAGGAGCGGGAGCGCGCCGTGCTGCGGCTGCCGCCCGAGGTGCCGTACGGGTTCGCGGCGCTCCCCCAGTACGAGACCGAGCGGCTCCTGGAGGAGTACCTGGAGCGGCTGGGCGGCCGGATCGAGCGGGGCACCGAGCTGGTGTCCCTCCGGCAGGACGCCGACGGGGTGACCAGCGTGCTGGAGGGCGGGCCCGACGGCACCGAGGAGGTGCGCTCGCGGTTCCTGGTGGGCTGCGACGGGGCGCACTCCCTGGTCCGCAAGGGGCTGGGCCTGAGCTTCGAGGGCGGGGCCTTCCCGGAGGGGTTCATGCTCGGCGACGTCCGCGTGGACTGGGACCTGCCGGCCGGGTACGCCCTCCGTGCGCTGCACCGGGACGCGTCGGGGGCGGTGGACGACCTGCTGGTCGGGGTGCCGCTGCCCGGTGGCAGGTACCGGCTGTCGATGATGGTGCCGCCCGCACTCGCCGGGGAGGGGGACGCCAGCGGGGACGGGGTGGCGCACGGACTCCAGGGCGAGAGCGGCCGGCTGCCCGCCCTGGCGGACCTCCAGGCGGTGGTGGACCGGCTGTCGCCGCGCCCGGCGGCCGTCTCGGACCTGCGCTGGTCCTCGGTGTTCCGGATCAGCCACCGGATCGTGGACCGGTACGGGAGCGGCCGGGTGTTCGTGGCGGGCGACGCGGCGCACATCCACCCGCCCACGGGCGGGCAGGGCATGAACACCGGGATCCAGGACGCGTACAACCTGGCCTGGAAGCTCGCCCTGGCCGTGGGGGGCGAGGCGCACCCGGGGCTGACCGCCAGCTACGACGCGGAGCGCCGGCCGGTCGGCGAGGAGGTGGTGGGGCGTACGGTCCGCAACGCACGGCAGCAGGAGCAGGCGGCGCCGGACGATCCCGCGGCGGCACTGCTGCGGGAGGCGCAGCTGCTGGTCGGCTACCGGGACGGGCCGCTCACCGCGCCGGCGGCGGACGGCGGGCCCGGTCCGCGTCCCGGCGACCGGGCCCCCGACTGCACGGGGCTGACCACGGCGCTGGCGGCCTTCCCGCTGCGGCTGTACGACGTGCTGCGCGGCCGGGAGCACGTCCTGCTGCTGTACGCGGACGGCCCGGACGCCGCGGCGGCGCTGGAGCGGTTCGCGGCGGAGACGGCGGCGCTGACGGACGGCCGGCTGGAGCTCTGCGGGGTGCTGGGCGCGGACGCGGGCCCGTACGAGGGCGACCGGCTGCCGGTGTACCGGGACGCGGAGGGCGCCTTCGCCCGGCTGTACGGCGCCGGCGGCCGGCCCACGGCGTTCGCGGTGCGGCCGGACGGCTACCTGGGGGCCCGGATCTCCCCGCCGGTCCCGGAGCCGCTGGCGGAGTACCTGGCGACGGTGTTCGCCGCGCGGTGACCGCGAGCGAGCCGGAGGCATTGTGGCGCCGCAGGCGAGCGAGCGAATGAGAGGGGCTCCCCACCCGGTTTCGTCACCGGGTGGGGAGCCCTCGTCGCAGTGGCGGGTCAGACCGTCGTGGGTCAGACCGCCGGAGCCGGGAAGGTCGGGTACTCGACGCCGGAGACGTGCTGGACGACCCGGATCACCTGGCACGAGTAGCCGAACTCGTTGTCGTACCAGAGGTAGAGGATCGCGTTGTCGCCGTCCACCTTGGTCGCGCCGGCGTCGATGATCGAGGCGTGGCGCGAGCCGACGAAGTCCATGGAGACCGCGTCGGGGGCGGTGGTGAAGTCGATCTGACGCTTGAGCGGCGAGTGCAGCGAGACGTCGCGGAGGTGGTCGAGGACCTCCTCGCGGGTGGTCTCGCGGCCCAGGCGCAGGCTCAGGATGGCGATCGAGACGTCCGGGACGGGGACGCGGATCGAGCTGCCGGTGATCGGGGCCTTGAGGTCCGGCAGGGCCTTGGCCACGGCGGAGGCGGCACCGGTCTCGGTGATGACCATGTTGAGCGGCGCGGAGCGGCCGCGGCGGTCGGCCTTGTGGTAGTTGTCCAGCAGGTTCTGGTCGTTCGTGAACGAGTGGACGGTCTCCACGTGACCGCGCAGCACACCGTACTCGTCGTCCATGGCCTTCAGCGGCGGGACGATCGCGTTGGTGGTGCAGGAGGCGCAGGACAGGATGCGCTCGTCCGGCTTGACGGTGTCGTGGTTGACGCCGTGGACGATGTTCGGGACGTCGCCCTTGCCGGGGGCCGTCAGGACGACCTTGTCGATGCCGGGGCGCAGGTGCTTGGAGAGGCCCTCGCGGTCGCGCCACTTGCCCGTGTTGTCGATGAGGATGGCGTCCTTGATGCCGTGCGCCGTGTAGTCGACCTCGGAGGGGTCGTTGGCGTAGATCACCTTGATCGCGTTGCCGTTGGCGACGATCGTGCTGGTCGCCTCGTCGACGGTGATGGTGCCCTGGAACTGGCCGTGGATCGAGTCGCGGCGCAGCAGCGAGGCGCGCTTGACCAGGTCCGCCTCGCCGCCGCCGCGGACGACGATGGCGCGCAGGCGCAGGCCCTTGCCGGAGCCGGCCTTCTCGATGAGCAGGCGGGCGACCAGGCGGCCGATGCGGCCGAAGCCGTACAGGACGACGTCGCGGCCCTCGTTGCGCTCCAGCTTGTTCTCGCCCGTGGCGCCGGCGACGGCCTGGGCGGTGAACTCCTCGACCGAGAGGCCGCGGTCGTCCGCCTTGTAGTTGGCGGCGAGCATGCCGAGGTCGATCTGGGACGGGCCCAGGTCGAGCGCGGTCAGCGCCTGCAGGAACGGCATGGTCTCGGTGACCGAGAGCTCCTCGCCGTCGATCTGCCGGGCGAACCGGTGGGTCTTCAGGATGCTGACCACCGACTTGTTCACCAAGGAGCGGCTGTGGAGGAGGACGTTGACGTCCCGCTCGCGGTGCAGCTTCCCGATGATCGGGATCATCGATTCCGCGATCTCCTCGCGGTTCATCCAGTTGGTGAACGAGTCATCGTTGACAGTCACAGGCGTATCTTTCGAGCTAGGCAGCGCTCATATGCTAACCCCTCCGATATTTGATCGATCAGGGGGGTGGCGAGGTCTTTCTCACCCGCCCCACGAGCCCTTTCACCACCCACGCCCTTGACCGCGCGTCCGCCGTGTGTGACGGCACCCCCGACGAGAGGACGATCAGGGAACCCACCGCGACGGTCCTGGACGCTGGAGCCGGCGGTCAGCGCCCGGCGGGCGGCGGCCCGCCGGCCGGGACCGACTGCGCCTCGTCCTGTTCCAGGGCGTGCTCGCCCTCGGTGTCGAGGTGCGGCAGGATCCGGTCCAGCCAGGCCGGGGTCCACCAGGCGTGCTTGCCGAGCAGGGTCATCACGGCGGGCACCAGCAGCAGCCGGACCACGGTGGCGTCGATCAGGACGCTGGCCGCCAGGCCGAGGCCGAGCATCTTGATGACGATGTTGTCCGAGACGATGAACGCCGCGAACACGCTCACCATGATCAGCGCGGCGCAGGTGATGACCCGGGCGGTGATCTCCAGGGCGTGGGCCACGCTGGCCTTGGGATCCCCGGTGCGCAGCCAGGCCTCGCGGACCCGGGAGAGCAGGAAGATCTCGTAGTCCATGCTCAGGCCGAAGACGATGGCGAACATCATCATCGGCACGTAGCTCTCGATGGGGACCTTGCCTGAGACCCCGAGGGCGGGTCCGCCCCAGCCCCACTGGAAGACCGCGACGACCACGCCGTACGAGGCCGCGATGGAGAGCACGTTGAGCACGGCCGCCTTGACGGCGACCAGCAGGCCCCGGAAGACGATCAGGATGACCAGGAACGCCAGGCCCACCACGACGGCGATGATCAGCGGCAGCCGGCTGGAGACGATCTCCAGGAAGTCGACCTGGGCGGCCGTGGTTCCGGTCACGTAGGTCTTGGCGTCGGTGCCGGCGACCGCGCCCGGCAGCACGTCGTTCACCAGGTGCTCGGTGAGGTCGGTGGTCTTCTCGTCCTGCGGTGAGGCCACGGAGTAGGCGGTGCCGATGAGCACGTCGCCGTCCGTGGTGGGCCTGAGCGGGGTGATGGAGGCCGCGTCGGGCACGCCGGTCAGCGCCTGCTGGAGCTGGGTGCCCAGGGCGGCCCGGTCGTCGGCGGGCACGTTCGTCTGGTCGACGACCACCGTCAGGGGTCCGTTGGCGCCCGGCCCGAAGGCGGTGGAGATGAGGTCGTAGGCGCGCCGGTCGGTGAAGGACTTGGGGTCCGCGCCGTCGCCGATGTGGCCGAGCTGGATGAAGAGCAGGGGGAAGGCCAGGACCAGCAGCACGACCACACCGCTGACCAGGAACCACCAGGGCCGCCGCTCGACCTTCTGCGCGTAGTTGTGCCAGGTGCCGTGCGCGGGGGCGCCGGGTTCGGCGTCGGTCTCGGCGACCGGCTTGCGCACGTGCCACTTGTCGATCCGCCGGCCGACCAGGCCCAGCATGGCGGGGACCAGGGTGAGGGCGGCGATGACGGCGGTGACCACCGTGAAGGCCGCGGCCAGGCCGAGTTTGCCGATGAAGGTCACTCCGGAGACCCAGAGGCCGGACAGCGCGATGATGACGGTGCAGCCGGAGACCAGGACGGCCCGGCCGCTGGTGGTGGTCGCCAGGCCCGCGGAGTCGGCGGGATCGTGGCCGTTCATCAGGTTCTGGCGGTGCCGGGTGATCAGGAACAGGGCGTAGTCGATGCCGACGCCGAGTCCGATCATCGTGGCCAGGGTGGGTGACACGGTGCCGAAGGTGAACGCCGCGGCCACCAGGCCCAGCAGGGCCAGTCCGCAGATCGCGCCGATCAGGGCGGTCACCAGGGGCATCACGGCGCCGATGACGGACCCGAAGCCGATCAGCAGCACCACGATCGCCACGGCGAAGCCGATCGCCTCGCTGGTCCGGTCGTCGGGCTCGGGCCGGGCCAACTCGCCCAGCGGGCCGCCGTACTCGACGGTGACGCCGGCGTCGCGCAGCGGCTGGACGGCCGTGTCGACCTTGGGCAGGTAGTCGTCGCCGAGGGTCGAAGGCGGCACGCTGAACCGGATGGTGATGTACGCGGTCTTGCCGTCGGTGGACAGCGGGCCGGTGTTGGGCACGCCGGCGGGGGTGGCGGGCGGCGTGGTGCCCGGAGGGGGCAGCGGGTTCTGGGCGGCGAGTACGTCGGGCAGCTTCTGCAGGTCGGCGACCACCGAGTTGACGGTGGCGGCGTCCTGGGTGAGCGGCTTCGAGGGGTCGTTGAGGACGATCTGGGCGCCGTACCCGCCCGCTGCGGGCTCGTGTTCCTGGAGCACGGTGAGGCCCTCCGCGGACTGGACGCCCGGGAGGGAGAAGTTGTCGGAGTACTCGCCGCCGAAGGCACGGTCGAGCGCCTGGAGCCCGCCGACCGCGACGAGCCACGCGACGATGACGATGACGAAGTGCTGGGCACACCAGTGCCCGAGCCGGTAGAGGGCGCTCTTCTTGGGCGGCCGATTCCCCTTGTCGACTGCTGCAGCGTTCATGGTGTCGCCGTCTCCGATGGGGGCGTCCCCGAGCCGCGCGGGCGGAGCCCCCACGGGGGGCGTGACCCACGAGACCATGGTGCTCCGCGGGTCTCCGGTCGGCATCTCGACGGGCGCCCTGTTACCCGTACGTACCCCGTCCGGCCTGCGGGTACGGCGGGTCTCCCCGATAGTGGTGCCATGGAGCGCTACCCGCTCATCGCGGACCACGGTCTGGTGGGGGACCTGCAGACCGCCGCCCTCATCTCGGACGAGGGCGTGGTCGACTGGTTCGCGGCGCCCCGCTTCGACTCCCCCGGCCTCTTCTCCGCGCTGCTGGACCACGACCGCGGCGGCTGGTTCAGCCTTTCCGTGGATTCGCCGGACGTGCGGACGAAGCAGCTGTACTACCCGGACACCGCCATCCTGGTCACCCGTTTCATGTCGCCCGACGGCGTGGGCGAACTGCTCGACTGGATGCCGCCGGACCGCACCGGGCGGCCGACGGACCGGCACAGCATCAAGCGCGTGGTGCGGTGCATGCGGGGGACGGTGCGGTTCACGCTGGAGTGCCGGCCGCGTTTCGACTTCGGGCGGGCGCAGCACGAGCTGGAGCTGGACGGCCGGACGGCGTGCTTCCGGGCGCCGGGCATGTCGGCGTTCCTCCAGTCGAACATCCCGCTGGAACGCGACGGCGCGCACGACGTGCGGGGCAGCCTGACGCTCGGTGAGGGCGAGCAGGCGGGTGCCTCGTTCACGGTGTGCGGCCCGGACGAGGCCGCGCCGCCGCTGCCGGACCTGGAGGCGGTCGAAGGGGAGCTGTGGGACACCGTCGACTTCTGGCAGAACTGGGTGCGCACCACGCGGTACCGGGGGCGCTGGCCGGACATGGTGCACCGGTCGGCCATCACGCTGAAGCTGCTGACCTACCTGCCGACCGGCGCGCCGATCGCCGCGGCCACCCTGGGCCTGCCCGAGCTGGTCGGCGGGGAGCGGAACTGGGACTACCGCTACACCTGGATCCGGGACGGCTCCCTGTCCGTACGGGCCCTGCTGGACCTGGGCTTCGTGGAGGAGGCGGCCGCCTTCACGTCCTGGCTCACCGAGCGGGTCGGCGAGCGGACGGGGCGGCCCACGGCCGGCACGCAGCCGCTCCAGATCATGTACCGGGTGGACGGCGACCCCTGGCTGCCCGAGGAGACGCTGGACCACTTCGAGGGGTACCGGGGCTCGTTCCCCGTACGCGTGGGCAACGCGGCGGTGGACCAGGTGCAGCTCGACATCTACGGCGAGGCGCTGTACGCGCTGGCGCAGGGCCGGGGTCTGGACACCCAGCCGACGTACCGGGGCTGGCAGGCCCTGTCCTCGATGCTGGACTGGCTGGCGGGGGCCTGGGACAACCGCGACGAGGGCATCTGGGAGACGCGGGGCGGCCCTCAGGACTTCACGTACAGCCGGGTGATGTCCTGGGTGGCCTTCGACCGGGGGCTGCGGCTGGCCGAGGAGTTCGGGCGGCCGGCGGCGCGGGACACCTGGCGGGGCGAACGCGACCGGATCTTCGAGCAGATCATGACCCGGGGGTGGAGCGAGCGGCGCGGCGCCCTCGTGCAGCACTTCGGCGGTGACGTGCTGGACGCCTCGCTGCTGCTGATCCCGCGGGTCGGGCTGCTCAACCCCACCGACCCGGTCTGGCTGAGCACCCTGGACGCCATCGACCGGGACCTGGTCAAGGACAACCTGGTGTACCGCTACGACCCGAGCGCCTCGCCGGACGGACTGCGGGGCGCGGAGGGCACGTTCAGCCTCTGCACGTTCCTGTACGTGGACGCGCTGGCGCGGGCCGGGCGGGTGCGGCGGGCGCGCTTCTCCTTCGAGAAGATGCTGACGTACGCCAACCACGTGGGCCTGTTCTCCGAGGAGATCGGGCCGAGCGGCGAGCAACTGGGCAACTTCCCGCAGGCGTTCACCCACCTGTCGCTGATCATGGCGGCGAACACCCTGGACGACGCGCTGGACCGGATCGCGGAGCGCCCGGGCAACCCGGGGCGGCCCGCGACGCGGTGAGCCCGCGGGGCGTGGTGAGCCCGCGGGGCGCGGTGGGCCCGGCCGCCCCGGGCCCGGCTGCCCCGGTCAGGCCCAGCGACGCGGTGGGCCGTGCTCGGCGTGCAGCGGCAGCGGGTGGCGGCCGGCTGCGAGGATCGTGACCCCGGGGCCGGCGTCCAGCAGGTTCTGCAGCCAGACCAGCGCGTCGGGCGTGAGGAACTCGCTGCCGTCCAGGGCCACCAGCACGTCCTGTTCGGCCAGCGGCGGGGTCCGCCAGGAGGTGCGCGGGCCCTGGCCGGCCGCGGCCGGGCGGCTGCCCCGGGCGGCGAGGGTCCTGGCCAGGTCCTCGGCGCCGGTCGGCCGGACCAGGCACACGTGGACCACCCCGTCGAGGTAGTTCGAGCGCAGGCGTTCCGCCGCCTCGCGCACCATCAGACCGGCCGCCGGCCTCGGGTGCCGGGTGACCGACACGACCCGGCCCCGCCGCACCGAGACCAGCAGTCCCGCCAGTTCCGCGGCCTGCCCCGGCGGGCAGTTCCGTTCCCGTCCGCGGCCACAGGCCACGGCCACTCTTCCCCTCATCGGCACGCCCCCGCATACCCGTTCACCCGTGCTGAAGCAGGGCTGATTCCAGCCATGTCCGGATCAGTATGGGCGGCGCGCCGCCGGGGCGGAACACCCCGGACTCCGGCGTGGCGCCCGGCCACCCGGTGTTCACCGCTCCGCAATACGACGGGAATTGGTCCAGACCTATTGACCGCCACGGATGCGGACGGTTAGGTTCCCGGGGACGGGACACGGCCACATCCCCCCTCAACTCCCGCTGCTCAAAAGGCAGTACGGCCCCTTCCGGGCTGCCCCGCAGACGCACCCCGGCACCCCTCCCCCGTCTTCCGCGCACCTCCCTTCCCCTCTGGAGGCCCTCCCTTGCGTACCCGCACCCGCACCCGTCTGGCCTGCGGCATCGGCGCCACCCTCTTCGGCGCGGCCGCCGTGCTGAGCGCCCCCGGCGCCGCCTTCGGTGCCAACGCCCTCGGCAACGGCGACTTCGAGACCGGCTCCCTGGGCCCCTGGTCGTGCAGCGGCGGCCTCGGCTCCGTCGTCACCTCCCCCGTCCACGGCGGCGGCAGGGCCCTGGCCGGCGCCGCGACCGCGTCCGACAACGCCAAGTGCGTCCAGACGGTGGCCGTCCGGCCGAACACCGCCTACACGCTGTCCGGCTGGGTCCGCGGCAACTACGCCTACCTGGGCGTCACCGGCGGCGCCGCCACCTGGACCAGCTCGCCCGGCGCCTACGCGAAGCTGAGCGTCTCCTTCACCACGGGCGCCGCCCAGACCAGCGCCGAGGTGTACGTCAACGGCTGGTACGGACAGGGCACTTACCACGCCGACGACATCGTCCTGGACGGCCCCGGCGGCGGCACCGACACCACCCCGCCCACCGCGCCCGGCGGACTCGCCACCACCGGCCGGACCTCCTCCAGCGTCTCGCTGGCCTGGACCGCCGCCACCGACGACACCGGCGTCACCGGGTACGACGTGTACCGGGGCGGCACCCTGGCCGCGACCACCGCCGGCACCTCCGCCACCGTGACCGGACTGGCCGCGAACACCCCGTACACCTTCACCGTCCGCGCCCGGGACCTGGCGGGCAACACCTCCGCGGCCTCCGGCCCGCTCACGGTGACCACCGACAGCGGCCCGACGCAGCCGACCGGCTTCAAGCAGGCCGCGCCCTACCTGTACCTCGGCTGGGGCAACCCGCCGAGCGCGACCGCGGTGATGAACGCGACCGGCGTGAAGTGGTTCACGATGGCCTTCATCCTCTCCTCCGGCGGCTGCAACCCGGCCTGGGACGGCCAGCGGCCGCTGACCGGCGGCGTCGACCAGAGCACGATCGCCGCGATCCGGGCGGCCGGCGGCGACATCGTGCCGTCCGTCGGCGGCTGGCAGGGCAACAAGCTCGGCCCGAACTGCACCACGCCCGAGGCGCTGGCCGGCGCGTACCAGAAGGTGATCGACGCGTACGGGCTCAAGGCGATCGACGTGGACATCGAGAACACGGACGAGTTCGAGAACGCCGCGGTGCAGGACCGCATCCTCGGCGCCCTGAAGATCGTCAAGCGGAACAACCCGGGCCTGCGGACCATCCTCACCTTCGGCACGAGCACCACGGGCCCGACCTCGTGGGGGAACCGCCTGATCGAGCAGGCGAAGGCGCTCGACGCCGGCATCGACGTGTTCACGATCATGCCCTTCGACTTCGGCAACGCCTCCACCGACATGTACGCGAGCACGGTCGGCGCGACCGAGGGGCTGAAGACCAAGCTGCGGTCCGTGTTCGGCTGGGACGACGCCACCGCCTACGCCCACATCGGCATCTCCGGGATGAACGGTGTCAGCGACACCGGCGAGACCACCACGGTCCAGAACTGGACCGCGATCCGCGACTGGGCGAACTCCCACCACCTCGCCCGGCTGGCCTTCTGGTCGGTCAACCGGGACCGCGGCTGCCCCGGCGGCGGCCTCCAGGAGACCTGCTCGGGCATCGCGCAGAGCGACTGGCAGTTCACGTCGATCACCGCAGGCTTCACCGGCTGAACATATTTTCAGCTTTACTGCAACCATCTGGGCCCCCGGCGCGTCATGTCGAGCGGGTGCGCGGGGAGCGCGCCCGCTCGACCAAGGGGATGGGAAGCCACCACATGAACCACCGGATGTCCCTGCGCGCCCGCGGCCTGTCCGCGGGCCTGGCGGCCGGGGTCCTCGTACCGCTCGTGGCCACCGCCACGCCCGCGGCCGCGGCCGGCCAGGCCGGCGCACCGCGCACCGCGCCGGCGGTCACCGCGGCCACCACGCCGCAGGTCGCCTGCACCTCCGCGAAGGCCGGCCTGGCCGCCAAGCTCCAGCGCGACATCACGGCCGCCCTGGCCAACCGCAAGGGCACCGTCGCGATCGGCGTGTACGACCGGACCACGAAGACCAGCTGCCGGCTGCGCTCCACCACGGCCTTCGACTCCGCCAGCGTCGTCAAGGTCACGGTCCTGGCCACCCTGCTCTGGGACGCGAAGAAGCAGAACCGCTACCTCACCCAGCGCGAGGTGGACCTCACCCGCGCCATGATCACCCAGTCGGACAACAACGCGACCACCGCGCTGTGGCGGCAGCTGGGCATGACCAAGATCAAGGGCTTCCTCGCGGCCGCGGACATGACCAGGACCGTGCCGGGCGCCGACGGCTACTGGGGCCTCACCCGGATCAACGTCGGCGACGAGCAGAAGCTCCTCTCGCTGCTGACCCGCAAGAACACCGTGCTCAGCGACAACGCCCGGGCCTACGCCCTGAAGCTGATGAACCAGGTGGTCGCCTCGCAGCGCTGGGGCACCCCGGCCGGCGCCCCGTCCACGGTGAAGGTGCACGTCAAGAACGGCTGGCTGCCGCGCGCCACGCACGGCTGGCGGGTGCACAGCGTCGGCGCCTTCCAGGGCGGCGGGCACGACTACTACATGACGGTGCTCACCCAGGACAACGCGACCATGGACTACGGCGTGGCCACCATCCAGGCCGTCGCCCGCGTCGTCCACCGCGACCTGGTCCCCAGCACCACGTTCCTGCAGCGCTACGAGCCGACCACCCGCCCGGCGGAGGTCGTCCCGCCGCTGCCGGCCGGCTGACCGCGCCGGGGTCCGCGACCGCCGGCACCCCCCGAACGCACCGGGACACCGGCCCCCGAGGGGGCCGGTGTCCCTTTTTCGTGCGTGGGTCCGCGTGCGTGCGGGGCGCGTTACGAGGCGTTCCGCACCGTGCCGGTGACCTCGGGCCCCGGCTGCGGCATCCAGTCGGCGTCGTACGTGCGCAGCTGCGCCCGCAGGAACTCCTTCGGCTCGGTCAGCCGGTCCTTGACGGTGGGCACGGTGACCAGCGTGGAGAGCTTGCCCGCCGGGATCTGGACGTACAGGGCGGGCTGCTCGAAGGCCTGGGACAGCGGACGGGCCGGGTCCGGCACGTGGCCCATCCACTCCTCCAGCCAGCGCCGCTCGACGTCCGCGGTGGAGAGCTCGGCCCCGCGGGTCACGGGCAGCAGCGCGAACTCGCCCATGATGTCGGCGTCGGCCTTCTCGGAGAGGGAGACGCGCCAGGTGAGGGCCTGGCCCTCGGTGACGTCGTCGTCGACCGCGGTGACCTTGACCTTCGGCATCGGGTCGTCGTTCTTGGCGGTCACGCCGCCGCGGTGGGCTCCGACCACGGTGCCGCGCACGGCCTTGACGAAGATGTCCTGGTTCGTGTCGCGGCCGAAGCGGGTGTTGCCGGTGACGGCGAAGGGCACGTCGATGTCGTTCCGGCCCGGTCGGACGGTGACCAGCTTCGAGGTGACCTTGTCGCCCTCGGCGTTGGGCACGAACAGCCGCACCCGGCCGGTGCCCTGGCCGGTGACGCTGACGGGCACGCGGTACGTCTTGGTGCCGGCGTCGCCCTCCTTGACCTCCAGGCGGCCGACGTCGACGCGGACCAGCTTCTCCGCGCGTACGGCCGGGGTGCCCGGGCGCCAGCCCCAGGCGTCCATCAGCCAGGCCTTCCCGGCGCGGCTGCGCGGGGTCAGCTCCAGGGTGGCGACCTTCGTGAGGTCGAGGCCGGCGCCGGTGGCGGCGGTCAGCGGTACGCGCAGCTCGCGCGCCCAGTAGGAGGCGGTGCGCTCGGTGCCGGGCAGCCCGTCGGCGCGGACCTGGCCGAGCTTGGCACGGCGCCCCGAGGCGTCGGTGACGGACACGTCGAGCAGGGTGCCGGTGGTGTTGGGCGGCACGATCAGGCGCAGCGCGAGGGACTCGGAGCCCTTGAGGGAGACCGGGGCCGCGGGGCGGAGCACGGCAGCGGTGCCGGGGGCGGTCCAGCGCAGGGCGACCGCGTCGCGGCCGGGCTCGGGCGAGGCCTCCCAGCCCGCGAAGTGCGGGGACTGGCCGCCGGACTCGCCGGGCAGGCAGGTCTTGGCGGGGTCGGGGCTGACCTGAGCGCAGGTGCGGGCGCCGGTGCCGGAGACCTTCACGGTGGAGCCGGGCAGGACCGCGGTGGTGCGGTTGCCGCCGACGGCGTGGGTGAGGACGCGGGCCGGGTCGGCCGAGGGGGCGCGGCGGCCGGTGCCGTCGAGCAGCGGGCGCACCCGGTCGTCGCCGGCGACGAACAGGCGGGCCGCGGCGGCGATGTACGTGGCGCCCGCGGCCTGCTGCTGCGTGGCGGTCAGGCGGGTCTTCTTGCCGACGCCGCAGACCGGGTCGGGGTTGTCGCCGGGCCAGAAGTCGTCCTCGGAGGGCGCCTTGGACTGGCCCGGGGTCCACTCGGAGTTGAAGAAGTTGTGGTTCGCGCCGACCACGTAGACCGAGCTGTGCAGGGCGGCGCCACGGCTGAGGCCGCGGGTGCCGTCCGCGTAGATCTGGCCCTGGAGGTCGGAGACGTCTCCGTCGCAGCCCGGCAGGATGGTCGCGGACGGCACGTCCGGCACCGGGTTCTGGCCGAAGATCGTGGGGCCGATCAGCACGTTGCCGCGGATCTTCCAGCGCACCGGGCCGCGGTAGCCGTCGCGGTCGGCGGGGGCGGTGTAGAGGCTGTCGAGCGCGGCGCGGTTGACGCCCTCGCCGCCGCGGGAGTGGCCGACCAGCATGACGCGGTCGAGGTCGGCGGGCGCGACGTCGCGCACGGCCTTGGGGGCCTCGGAGCGCTTGGCGGCCCACTCGGCCCAGCGGGCCAGGTGCAGGCGCACCAGCGAGGAGCGGGCCTGGGCGCCGCCGTCCTCCGCGTTCCAGTCCTGGCCGTTGATGCCGTTGGCCGAGATGGAGAGGGTGGTGTAGCCCTGCGAGGCGAGGAGCTTCTGGGCGCCGAGGTAGCCGCGGTGGCTGGGCACCGGCTGGGTGCCGGGCTTGCAGGGCCAGTCGCCGGTCTGCTGGCCGCCGCCGTAGCAGGTGTAGTGGCGGCCGTGCAGGAAGAGGGCGAGCGGGCGGGTGCCGGGGGCGTTCACCGGGCCCACCACGACGGCGCGCATCTCGACGGGTGCGGCGAAGCCGGGCAGCTTCACGGACTTCAGGGCGTACTCGCCGGTGGCGGTGCGGTACGAGCCGGGCTTGCCGGGGTCGACCGCGTTGGCGGGCAGGGCGGCGCCGGTCAGGCCGGCGGCCGGCGCGTCGTCCGGGGTACGGGCCTCGCGGGCGCCCGCGGCGTCCAGGCGGCGGCCGGCGGCGAGGACCCGCAGGTCCTGGCCGTCGCCGAGACGCGCGCCGGCGATCGGGAGGCTGAAGCTGCGCCCGTCGGGGCCCGGTGCGGGCACGCCGATGAGCCGGTCCCCCGTGTGGAACTCGACGCGGGCGTCGCCCATGGGCACGCGCCGGTCGGCGGTCCACACCAGCTGCCGGCCGGCCCCCGTGCCGGTGATCCGCCAGCCCTCGGGGAGGCTGCCGTCGGCCGCTCCCCCGCGGCCCTCTGAGGCTGCGGCCGACGGCTGCGCGTACGCGAGCCCCGGCGTCGCCGCTGCCAGCGCGAGTACCGCCGCGGCGGCGGTCACCACGCGTGTGACACGTATCAAGGTGGTCATCCTCATCGTCGGTGTGCTCGGGGCGTCCCGGTGGTCCTCCGGAACCTCCCTCGCCCCCCGAGGACGGCAACTCGGCGGCCTGGGTTGCCTCGTGGCGCCAGGTCTTTGCCAATTCCGCTCACCAGACGATCAGTTACCCGCCATATCAAGACAAAATGACTCATTTCCGTCAGCGTGCGGGGCGGACGGTGCCTCAGGGCGGGCGGGAACGCTCAGAGGTCCCGTACGAACTCCAGCCGGTCGGCGAAGTTCTCGTACCCGGCGGCCCGGAAGGCCCGGGCCATCGCGCCGTTGGCCGCGTCGCAGTCGCCGCGGATCTCCGTGGCGCCGTGTGCGGCCAGGACCCGGGTCCCGCGCACCACCGCGGCGGTGGCGTACCCCCGGCCCCGGTGGGCGGGCGCGACCCCGACGAACCCGATCACGGGCACGGACGGGTTCTCGGCGGGCAGGCTGAGGACGGCCGGGGTGCCGTCGGGCGCGTACCCGATCTCCCACCAGCCGGGCTCGTGCCGCAGCCCGGCGGTGTCGTCGAAGAGCCGCCGGGCCGCGGCGGCGAGGCCGTGCTCGGCCACGTCCGCGGCCAGGCGTGCGTCGGCGGTGTCGGCGAGCAGTTCCTCCAGTACGGCGAGGAACGGCCCGGGCCCGAGTTCGGCGAGCGAGCGGAACGTCAGCCGGGGGTCGTCGGCGGGCAGCTCGGCCGGGACCGCCAGCCGGAAGCGCCGGCCGTCGCGCACGGGCGCGAAGCCGGCGGCGCGCAGCAGGTCGCCGCGGCGCCCGGGGTCCCGCTGGAACTGCGGGGCCTGCGCGGGCGAGTCCACGACGTGCTCCAGGTCGGCCGCGCCGAGCCCGCGGGCGAGGCCGGCGGCCGCGTCCAGCAGGGCGGTGCCGGTTTCCGGTTCGCCCTCGGGCGCCTCGAACAGGACGACGGCGAGCGGGACTTCCTGTCCGGGGAGGGTCCACAGGACCACGCTGCCGGCCGGACGGCCGTCGGGGCCCTCTGCGACCAGGCACCAATCGGGCCGGGTGCACCCGGCGTCGAGGAGCCCGGCGAGGTACGCGCGGGTGGCTGCGTTGCGCTCGGGGTCGCCGGGGTGCTCGACCAGAGCGGGGAGTTCGTCGGGGCGTGCGGTGCGCAACAGGGGCACGGAGGTCCTTTTACGGTCGGCGGGCAGGGCGGAAGGTCCCCGCGAACCTAACCGGCCGCCGCTGCCCGGGCCAGGCGTTTTCGGACAGCCGCGGGGCGCGCACTCGCGGCGGCGCGGCGGACCACCGGAGTCCCGTAGGGCGGCTGCCTCGACTCCTGTTGGAGGAAATGACGATCCATCAGGTCAAGTGTCCCGGACCCTTGACTTGTTACTCACGGGTCGGGATTCTCTCAGCACGATTTATCGGTACATGACAATCGGCCAATCCGGACACCCCACACCCCCTGAGGTCTCGCCATGACCCGAACCCCCTCCGGCAGGCGCCGCCGCCCCCTGGCGGTGCTCTCGCTGCTCCTCGCCGCCATGGCGATGGTGCTGGGCCCCGCGCCCGGCTCCGTCGCCGACCCCGGCTCCGCAGCCGACCCCGGCTGGTGGAACCCGACCGCCCGGCCCGCCCCCGACTCCCAGATCAACGTCACCGGTGAGCCGTTCAAGGGCACGAACGACAAGGGGGAGGTCCGCGGCTTCGTCGACGCGCACGTCCACCTCATGTCGAACGAGGCCTTCGGCGGACGGCTCATCTGCGGCAAGCCCTTCTCGGACGACGGCATCGCCGACGCCCTCAAGGACTGTCCCGAGCACTACCCCGACGGCACCCTCGCGGTGTTCGACTTCATCACCAAGGGCGGCGACGGCAAGCACGACCCCGCCGGCTGGCCCACCTTCAAGGACTGGCCGGCCCACGACTCGCTGACCCACGAGCAGACGTACTACGCCTGGGTGGAGCGCGCCTGGCGCGGCGGCCAGCGCGTCCTCGTCAACGACCTGGTCACCAACGGCGTGATCTGCTCGGTGTACTTCTTCAAGGACCGCAGCTGCGACGAGATGACCTCGATCCGGCTCCAGGCCCGCAAGACGTACGACATGCAGGCCTACGTCGACAAGATGTACGGCGGCCCGGGCAAGGGCTGGTTCCGCATCGTCACCGACAGCGCCCAGGCGCGCGAGGTCATCGCGCAGGGCAAGCTCGCCGTCGTGCTCGGCGTGGAGACCTCGGAGCCCTTCGGCTGCAAGCAGATCCTCGACATCGCCCAGTGCGGCAGGGACGACATCGACCGCGGGCTGGACGAGCTGTACCAGCTGGGCGTGCGCAGCATGTTCCTCTGCCACAAGTTCGACAACGCCCTGTGCGGGGTCCGCTTCGACTCCGGTGCCCTCGGCACCGCGATCAACGTGGGCCAGTTCCTGTCCACCGGCACCTTCTGGAAGACCGAGAAGTGCGCCGGCCCCCAGCACGACAACCCGATCGGGCTCGGGGCTGCACCGGCGGCGGAGCAGAAGCTCCCCGAGGGCGTCGCGGTCCCCTCGTACGCGGCGGACGCCCAGTGCAACACCCGGGGCCTCACCGAGCTCGGCGAGTACGCCGTGCGCGGGATGATGAAACGCAAGATGATGCTCGAACTCGACCACATGAGCGTCAAGGCCGCGGGCCGCGCCTTCGACATCATGGAGTCCGAGTCGTACCCGGGCGCCATCTCCTCGCACAGCTGGATGGACAGCAGCTGGACCGAGCGCCTGTACAAGCTCGGCGGGTTCGCCGCCCAGTACATGAACGGCGCCGAGGGCTTCAGCGCCGAGGCGAAGGCCAAGGACGCGCTGCGCGACAAGTACGGCGTGGGCTACGGCTACGGCACCGACATGAACGGCGTCGGCGGCTGGCCCGGCCCGCGGGGCGCCGGCACCCCGAACCCCGTGAAGTACCCGTTCCGCAGCACCGACGGCGGCTCCGTGATCGACAAGGTGACCACCGGGCAGCGCACCTGGGACCTCAACACCGACGGCGCGTCCCACTACGGCCTGGTCCCCGACTGGATCGAGGACGTGCGGCTCGTCGGCGGCCAGGACGTGGTGGACGACCTCTTCCGCGGGGCCGAGTCCTACCTCACCACCTGGGGCGCGTCGGAGAAGCACAAGGCGGGCGTCAACCTCGCCGCCGGCCGGCCCTCCGGGGCCTCCTCCACGGAGTGGTGGAACCCCTTCGTCAGCTACGCGCCCGGCCGGGCCGTCGACGGCGACACGGGCAGCCGCTGGGCCAGCGAGTGGAGCGACGGCCAGTGGTTCCAGGTCGACCTCGGCTCCACGGGCCTGGTCAAGCGGGTGACGCTCGACTGGGAGCGCGCGTACGGCAGGGCGTACCGCATCGAGCTGTCCACCGACGGCTCGAACTGGACCACGGTCTGGTCCACGTCCGACGGTGACGGCGGCCTCGACACGGCGCGCTTCGCCGCCACTCCGGCCCGCTACCTGCGGGTCCAGGGTGTGCAGCGCGGCACGGGCTGGGGCTACTCCCTGTACGAGGTCGGGGCCTACAGCGCCTGACCCCGGTCCGGCACCGGACGGCACGGCACGACAGCACCGAGCACAGCACTGCACAGCACGGAAGCAAGGAGCCCAGATGACACGCCTGCCCTCGGCGGAGCGGCGACGCCAGCTGACCGAGGCGGCCATCCGCGCGATGACCCGGGACGGGGTCGCCAGGACCACGACCCGGTCCATCGCCGCCGAGGCGGGCGTGTCGCTGAGCGTCTTCCACTACTGCTTCGACTCCAAGCAGGCCCTGCTGGAAGCCGTCATCCAGACCATCACCGAGCACTCCGTCTCCCGCGTGCGCGAGGCGCTGCGGCCCCGGGCCACCCTCCAGGAGACCGTGCGCGCCGGCTTCCAGGCGTACTGGGACCACGTGGCGGCCCACCCCGGCGAGCACATGCTCACCTACGAGCTCACGCAGTACGCCCTGCGCCAGCCGGGCTTCGAGGAGCTGGCCAGGCGCCAGCACGAGCTGTACCGCGACACCTTCGCCGAGCTGATCGAGCAGCTCCGGGGCGTGATGGGCTTCGAACTCCGGGTGCCCGTGCCCGTACTCGCCCGCTACCTCGCCGCCATGACCGACGGACTGACCCTGAACTACCTGGTCCTCGGCGATGCGGAGGCCGTGGCCGACCTGCTCGACATGATCACCTCCCACATCGCCGGCCTCGTACGGGTCTGACGGCGCCGGACGGGGCGAGCGGGACCGGAAGGCGCTCGTCCGGTCCACCCCGGCATGCGCGGGGCGCCGCGTCCGGGAAGACTGGGGATATGACGAGCAAGGCATGGCTCGAAGGCGGACCGGCGGACCTCTCCCAGCGGGTCGTCCCGGTCACTCCGCCCGGCCAGGAGCTGAAGATCCCGCACCGCGGCGGGTACGAGCACTTCAGGATCACGGTGCGCCACGAGGACACCCCGGAGGGCCGCCTGCCGGTGTACGAGTGGTGGGAACGCACCGAGCTCCCCGGATGACGGGCCGCTGATACCGGCGGGCGACACCCTCCCGGCGGAGGGAGTGCACGGGTGACAGCCGAATCGGAGCCCATGGGGCTGCTCGACGTACTCGGTGTGGCGGCGGTGGTGCTCGACGCCGACGGCCGCATCGTGTTCTGGAGTCCGCAGGCGGACGAGCTCTTCGGCTACACCGCCGCGGAGGCGCTCGGCCGGTACGCGGCCCAGGTGCTCGTCCACGAACGCCACCTGGACCTGGTCGTCCGGCTCTTCGCCGAGGTCATCAGCAGCGGCGACAGCTGGGCCGGCGCCTTCCCCATCCGGCACAAGGACGGCAGCACCCGCCTGGTGGAGTTCCGCAACATGCGGCTCACCGACGGGATGGGCGACGTGTACGCGCTCGGCATCGCCGCCGACCACGCCACCGTCCAGCGCGTCGAGACCGACCTCGCCCTTTCCGACCGGCTCGTCTCCCAGTCCCCGATCGGCCTGGCCCTCATGGACACCGACCTGCGGTACGTGCTCGTCAACCCGGCGCTGGAACGCATCAACGGCATCCCCGCCGCCCAGCACGTCGGCCGCCGGGTCCGCGACACGCTGCCCTTCCTCGACATCGACCGGATCGAGCGGGCGCTGCGCGAGGTGCTGGAGACGGGCACGCCGCTGCTCGACCAGGAGGCCGTGGGCACCCTCCCGGGCGACCCCGGCACCGAGCACGCCTGGTCGGTCTCGTTCTACCGGCTGGAGGGTGCGCAGGGCCGGGTCCTCGGCGTCGCCATCTCGGTGGTCGACGTCACCGAACGCCACCGGGCCTCCCGGGAGGCCGACCGGGCCCGCCGCCGGCTCGCCCTGATCGCGGACGCGTCGGCCAAGGTGGGGACGACCCTGGAGGTGCGCCGCACCGCCGACGAGCTGGCGGAGGTCACGGTCCCCGAGCTGGCCGACATCACGACCGTGGACGTGCTGGACTCCGTGCTCTCCCTGCGCCGCCTGGGCACCGCGGACAGCGGACCGGAGCTGTTCCGGGCCCTCGCGGTGAAGGCCGCCTACCCCACGGAGGCGCTCCGCGCTCCCGACCGGACGGGTGACCTCGCCATGTACGGCGCCGACCGCATCGTCACCCGCTGCGTGCACACCGCCCGGCCGGTCCTCGTGCCGCGGGCCGGACCCGAGGACCTCGCCAGGATCGCCCGCAACGCGGAGGCCGCCGAGCTGCTGGCGCGGGCGGGCGTGCACTCGTACCTGGCGGTGCCGCTGATCGCGCGCGGCGAGGTGCTGGGCACGCTGGGCCTGATCCGGGCCCGCAACCCGCTGCCCTTCGACGAGGACGACGTGGTGCTGGCCTCCGAGCTGGCCTCGCGGGCCGCCGTCAGCATCGACAACGCCCGCTGGTACCAGAGCGTGCGCAACTCCGCCGTCACCCTCCAGCGCAGCCTGCTGCCCGGCAGCCCGCCGCCCCCGGCCGGCCTGGAGATCGCCTCCCGCTACCGTCCCGCGTACGCGTCCAGCGAGGTGGGCGGCGACTGGTACGACGTGATCCAGCTGGCCGACGACAAGACCGCCCTGGTGGTCGGCGACGTCATGGGCAGCGGCATCGACGCGGCCGCCACCATGGGCCGGCTGCGCACCGCCACCTGCGCCTTCGCCGACCTCGATCTCGAACCCTCCCAGGTCCTGCACCACCTCGACCGGATCACCACCGGCCTGGAGCACTACATCGCCACCTGCCTGTACGCCGTACACGACCCGCGCGCCGCCACGTGCCGCATCGCCAACGCCGGGCACCTGCCGCCCGCCCTGGTCCCCGCCGACGGACCGGCCCGGCTGGTGGCCGTGCCCAGCGGCGCGCCCCTCGGTGTCGGCGGCGTGCCCTTCGAGACCGTCACCGTCCCCTTCTCCCCCGGCGACCTGCTGGTGCTGTACACGGACGGGCTGGTGGAGACCCGCCACGACGCGATCGACGAGCGGATGGACGCCCTCGTCGCCCTGCTGGACGGCGCGCAGGACCGGCCGCTGGAAGAGACCTGCGACCTGCTCCTCGACTCGCTGCGGCAGGCGGACGACCTCGACGACGTGGCCCTGCTGATCGCCCGGAGCCTGCCGTGACGCCCGGGCCCAAGCCGCGCAGCGTCGCCGGACAGGTCTTCGCCCTCCAGGCGCTGATCGTGGTGCTGCTGGTCACCGTCGGCGCGCTGGCGCTCGTCCTCCAGGCCAGGTACGACAGCCAGCGCGACGCCCGCAACCGCACGCTCGCGGTGGCCGAGGCCTTCGCCAACGCGCCCGGGGTGGCCGCCGCCCTGCGCGCCCCCGATCCGACCGCCCTGCTCCAGCCGCGCGCGGAAGCCGTGCGCCGCGCCTCCGGCGTGGACTTCGTCGCCGTCATGAGCGTCGACGGGATCCGCTACACCGATTCCAGACCCGAGCTGATCGGGCAGCGCGCCGCCGACGTCGCCCGCGCGGCGGCCGGGGAGTCCTTCACCGAGGTCTTCACGGGAGAGCCCAGCGACGCGGTGCGGGCGGTCGTGCCGGTGCGGAACGTGCAGGGGGTGGTGGTCGGGCTGGTCGGCACGGGCATAGAGGTGCGGAACGTGGCGGAGGTGGTGGAGGGCCAGCTGCCGCTGCTGCTGGGCGCCGCCGCGGGCGCGCTGGTCCTGGCCACCGCGGGCGCCGCGCTGGTCAGCCGGCGGCTGCTGCGGCAGACCCGGGGCCTGGGGCCCGTCGAGATGGCCCGGATGAGCGAGCACCACGAGGCGGTGCTGCACGCCGTGCGCGAGGGCGTGCTGATCATCGGGGCGGACCGGCGGCTGCTGCTGGCCAACGACGAGGCGCGGCGGCTGCTGGACCTGCCGCCGGACGCCGAGCAGAAGCACGTGGGCGAGCTGGGGCTGGCCCCCGGCACGGTGGAGCTGCTGGAGTCGGGGCGGGCGGCCACGGACGAGGTGCACCTGGCCGGGGACCGGCTGCTGGCCGTGAACGTGCGGCCCACCACGACACAGGGCCGGGACTCGGGCTCGGTGATGACCCTGCGCGACACCACGGAGCTGGCGGCGCTCACCGGGCGGGCCGAGGTGGCCGGCGGGCGGCTCCAGCTGCTGTACGAGGCGGGCGTGGGGATCGGGACCACGCTGGACGTGGTGCGGACTTCCGAGGAGCTGTCCGAGGTGGCGGTGCCGCGGTTCGCGGAGTTCGTCACGGTCGAGCTGCTGGACCCGGTGCTGAACGGGGACGAGCCCTCGGGCTCGTACAGCGAGATGCGCCGCACCGCGCTGCACGGCGTCCGCTCGGACCAGCCGCTGCAGCCCGTGGGCGACCTGATCAGGTTCGTCTCGCCGCGGACCCCGATGGCCCAGGCCCTGGACGGCGGGCACGCGGTGCTGGAGGCGGACCTCAGGGCGGCGCACGGCTGGCGCGAGCACGACCCGAAGGGCGCGCAGGACGCGCTGGAGTACGGCATCACCTCGCTGATCGCGGCCCCGCTCCAGGCCCGGGGCGTGGTGCTGGGGCTGGTGAACTTCTGGCGGACGGACGCGTCGGAGCCGTTCGGCCCGGAGGACCTGTCCTTCGCGGAGGAGCTGGCCGCGCGGGCCGCGGTGTCGATCGACAACGCCCGCCGCTACACGCGGGAGCACACGATGGCCGTGACGCTCCAGCGCAGCCTGTTGCCGCGGGTGCTGCCCGAGCAGAACGCCGTGGACGTGGCCTACCGCTACCTGCCGGCCCAGTCCGGGGTGGGCGGCGACTGGTTCGACGTGATCCCGCTGCCCGGGGCGCGGGTGGCGCTGGTCGTGGGCGACGTGGTGGGGCACGGGCTGCACGCGGCGGCCACCATGGGCCGGCTGCGGACGGCCGTGCACAATTTCTCCACCCTGGACCTGCCGCCCGACGAGCTGCTGGGGCACCTCGACGAGCTGGTCGCCAGGATCGACCAGGACGAGACCCGGGACGGCGTCAGCATCACGGGCGCGACCTGCCTGTACGCGGTCTACGACCCGTCGACCGGGCACTGCGTGATGGCCCGCGCCGGGCACCCGGGCCCCGCGGTGGTCGCCCCGGACGGCGCGGTGGACTTCCCGGAGGTGCCGCCGGGGCTGCCCCTGGGGCTGGGCGGCATGCCGTACGAGTCGGCCGCGGTGACGCTGCCCGAGGCGAGCAGCCTGGTGCTGTTCACGGACGGGCTGCTGGAGGACCGCGAGCGGGACCTGGAAAGCGGGCTCGCCCTGCTGCGCGCCTCGCTGGCCCATCCCGGCCGCTCCCCCGAGCAGACCTGTGCGGACGTGCTGCACTCGCTGCTGCCGCAGGAGCCGACGGACGACATCGCCCTGCTGGTGGCGCGGACCCGGCGGCTGGAGGCGGAGCAGGTCGCGGAGTGGGCGGTGCCGTCCGACCCGGCGGCCGTGGGCACGGTGCGGAACGCGGGTGCGCGGCAGCTGGCCGAGTGGGGCCTGGAGGAGATCGCGTTCACCACCGAGCTGATCCTGAGCGAGCTGGTCACCAACGCCATCCGGTACGGCGGCGAGCCGATCAGGGTGCGGCTGCTGCGGGACCGCTCGCTGGTGTGCGAGGTGTCGGACAGCAGCAGTACCTCCCCGCACCTGCGGTACGCGGCCACGACGGACGAGGGCGGGCGCGGACTGTTCCTGGTCGCGCAGTTCGCGGAGCGCTGGGGTACGCGCTACACGCAGCGCGGCAAGGTGATCTGGGCGGAGCTGCCGCTCACCGGGGCGGCGCAGGGTGACGGCGCGGCGGGCCCGGAACCGGACCTGGACGCCTTCGAGGGGCTGGCGTGGTGAGCGCCCCCCCGGGGTCCTCTCGGGGATCGACCCCGAGGAATGCCAGGGATCTTCCCCGATGCCGGCGGGGGCGGTGCCCGCCTAACGTCGTGAACGGGCCCGCTCCATGCCGGGCCGTCGGAGTGCGGTCCGCTGCGGTGCGGGCCGCCGGTGGGGGCGGAGGATGCGATGAAGGCCGTGGTCCAGGAGCGGTACGGTGCGCCGGACGTGCTGGAGCTGCGCGAGGTGGAGCGGCCCGCACCGGGGCCGGGCGAGGTGCTGGTGAGGGTGCACGCGGCTGCGGTCAACGCCCGGGACTGGCACATCGTGCGGGGCGACCCCTATGTGGCGCGGCTGGCGTTCGGGCTGGGCGGGCCGCGGGCGCGCGTGCGGGGGCGGGACTTCGCCGGCCGGGTGGAGGCGGT
Source organism: Streptomyces sp. NPDC101118 (assembly GCF_044759445.1). NCBI lineage: Bacteria > Bacillati > Actinomycetota > Actinomycetes > Kitasatosporales > Streptomycetaceae > Streptomyces > Streptomyces sp. NPDC101118. The sequence goes on from NZ_JBIVZG010000008.1 coordinate 263,471, forward strand.
GGGCCCGGGGGTGAGCCGGTTCCGGCCCGGTGACGAGGTGTTCGGCGACCTCGGGGACGCGGACGGGGCGTTCGCGGAGTTCGCGTGCGCGCCGGAGCGGCTGGTCCACGCCAAACCCGCGGACCTGGGTTTCGAGCAGGCGGCGGCGCTGCCGCTGGCGGGGAACACGGCGCTGATGGGGCTGCGGGACGTGGGCGGCGTGCGGGAGGGCTCGACGGTGCTGGTGAACGGCGCCTCGGGGGGTGTGGGGACGTTCGCGGTACAGATCGCCAAGGCGCTGGGGGCGGAGGTGACCGGGGTGTGCAGCACGCGGAACGTTCCGCTGGTGCGCTCCCTGGGCGCGGACCACGTGGTCGACTACACGCAGGAGGACTTCACGCGGTCCGGCCGGCGGTACGACGTGGTGCTGGACCTGGTGGGCAACCGCTCGCTGGCCGAGCAGCGCCGGGTGCTCGCGCCGGACGGGATCCTGGTGCTGTCCGGCGGCGGGGTGTTCGAGGGCGGCAGCCTGTTCGGGCCCATGGGCCTGATCCTCAAGGCCCGGGCGGCCGCTCCGCTGCTCCGCCAGCGGGTGGCGGCGCTGACGGAGCGGCCGAGCGGGGAGAACCTCGCGGTGCTGGCCGAGCTGGCCGGGTCGGGCCGGGTGGTGCCGGCGATCGACCGGACGTACGCGCTGGCCGAGGCGGCCGAGGCGATCAGGTACCTGGAGGTGGAGCACGCCCGCGCCAAAGTGGTGATCACGGTGTGAGGCGGGCGTGCGGCCGGGGCACCCCCCAGCGGTGGCCGGGGGGTCAGGAGGTGTCGCGCACGGCGAGGATGCCGTTGAAGACGCCCACGTAGGCGGTGCCGTCGGGGCCCAGGGTGATCGGGGCCCAGTTGTTGTCGTAGGCGGGGCCGGTGCCGGTCAGGCGCCGCCAGCGGCGCTCACCGGTCCGGAAGTCGACGGCGGTCAGGTACCAGGCGTCGATGCCCCAGAAGTTGGGCTCCTTCTCGTAGAAGTAGAGCAGCCCGTTGGCGGTGGAGAGCTTCGGCACGGTGGACGGGGAGCGGACCGCGCTCTGCCAGACGGTGTCGCAGCCGCTGCCGTCGGGACGGACGTCGATGCGGGTGGCGCCGCCGACGACGCTCTTGCCGAGGAGCAGGCTGGTGGGGTTCTCGTAGCCGTAGTTGTTCTCGACGACGAGGCTGTTGCCCCAGCTGATCAGGGAGTTGTCCGTGGTGGAGGCGCCGGGGCCGAACACCGGCACCTTGCAGACCAGGCGCTCGCCGGCCGGGACGTCCACGGCGCGCCGGTAGACCAGGACGTTCATCCGGTCGTCGGCGTTGTCGGTGATGGCGACGTAGCCGTCGCCGAAGAGGTCCGGCGTGGTGCCCGAACCCTGGTTGACGGAGCCGGGCTTGGTCCCGGTGCCGCGGTCGTAGGTCTCGCGCCACTGCACCTCGGGGGTGCCGTCGGGGGTGGTGGTGAAGCTGTAGAGGGCGTGGTCGGTGACGATCGAGACGCCGTCCCGGCCCACCGAGAAGGAGTTCTGGATCTCTTCGCCGGCCAGCCGGACGGAGCGGATGACGGAGGTGCCGGGGTCGACGGTGCCGACCCGGCCCTGGCGGGTGACCCACCAGATGCGGCCGTCCCAGTCGGGCATGACGGAGGTGACGGGGTCACAGGTGCCGCTGGGCCACAGGTTGGTCCAGCCGACGCAGTCGTGCGGGACGACCTGGGTGAGGTCCCAGTCGTCCTCGACGGTGAACCGCCAGCTGCCGTCGGGGTTCCGGGAGTGGCCGAGGCGCAGGATGTGCTGGCGGGAGTCGGCGAGGACGGCCCGGTCCTGGTCGTCCAGGTAGAAGTAGGCGCCTCCCGAGGTGTCCTTGAAGATCTTGGAGAAGTCGAGGCTGGTGATGGCCTCGACGGTGGAGGACCGCTGCGGCAGCTGGTACTCGGCCAGCGTGGCGAGGGTCCCCGGGTCCAGCAGCTTCACCTTGAAGCCGGCGAACGTGCCGCAGACGGTGACCAGGCGGCCGCCCGAGTCGAAGGTGGCGGTGGCGCACTCGCCGCCGAGCGCAGCGATCTTCTCGCTGCGCACCTCCGGGTTCCTGCCGAGGGGCCCGGACCACGGGTAGGTGGCGCTGCCGGCGGCGTCGGCGTGCATGCCGCTGCGCCCGTTGGGGGCCAGGTGGGGGTGCTGCGGCGGGGCTTCCCCGGGCAGCGGGGCGGCCGTCGCGGGTGCACCGTCGTACTGGCTGACCAGGCGGTGGCCGGGGGCCTTGGGTATCTCCTCGGCCTGGGCCGGGTGAAGCCCGGACCCGGCCGCGGCCAGCATCAGGGCCGGGACCACGGCACAGTTCAGCGCTCTTCGGAACATCCGGTCGTTTCCTCCTCGTGTGCGTACGGGATCGCGCCGCCGCCCGACGCTAGAACTCGTTGCCTGAGGAATCCATAGGGGTGCCGGATGATTCACGGACGCGCAACAGTTGATCAACAGTGCGTCAACAAGGCGTCCGGACACCGGTGTTGGGCGTCCGCGTCCGGTCAGGGACGGAGGCTGCCCACGACGCCGGCGGTGGCCGTGAGGCCGTCGTGGATCGTGGGCGCGATGCTGCTGCTCGCCAGGTAGAACCCCAGGAGCAGGCAGACCAGCGCGTGCGAGAACTTGAGCCCGCCGCTGCGCAGGAAGATCACCGCGAGGATGAGGAGCAGCAGTACGACGGAGATGGAAACGGCCATCACAACCTCCTACGCCGCACGGCCGGTCCGGCTGCGGCATTCGGGCGCCATGGTGGCGCAGCCGGACGGCCTGACGGGTGACCGACGTGTCCGCCGCACGGGTGGTTGACCGTCCGTGACGTTACGTCAGCCGGGCTGGACAGCCGTTCCGGTGAGGCCGGTCCAGTCGGCCGTCCGGTCGCACCAGCGCTCCAGCAGCACCCCGTCGTGCCCGACGGCGAGCAGTCCGGCGCCGGTCTCGGCCCGGTACTCCTCGACGACGCCGACCAGCGCGGCCGTGGTGGACGCGTCGAGCATGGCGGTCATCTCGTCGCAGACCAGCCAGCGCGGGCGGAGCACCAGGGCCCGGGCGAGGCAGGCCCGTTGCAGCTGGCCGTCGCTGACCTCGTGCGGGCGGCGGGCCAGCAGGTCGGCGCCCAGACCGACGCGGCGGCTCAACCGGTCCACGGCTTGCGCCACTTCGGAGCGGCGCCCGGTGGCGCGCAGCGGTTCTGCGATCAGGTCGCGCAGCCGGAGGCGGGGGTCGGCGGCGAGCCTGGGCTGCTGGAAGACCACGCCGACGGCGGTGCGCTGCTCGCGGGGCGCCCGGTGGCGCCAGGCGGTGACGGGGGTGCCGTCCAGCACGAGCGTGCCGCGGTCGGGGCGGTGCAGCAGAGCTGCGACGCGGGCGAGGGTGGACTTGCCGCAGCCGCTGGGGCCGCGCAGTCCCAGGGCTTCGCCGGGGGCGAGGGTGAGGCTGACGTCCCGCACCACGGGGGCGTGGCGCGCGTAACCGGCGGTGATGTTCCTCAGCTCAAGCACGGTCTGCCTCGGGCGCGGTGGTGGTGGGCGGGGCGGGGGTGAGGGGGTGGTGGCAGGCCAGGCCCCCGGTGAAGGCCGGGCGTTCGGCGCAGGCCGGGCCCACGGCCGGGCAGCGTGCGGCGAAGGCGCAGCCGGGCGGCAGGGCGCCCAGTTCGGGCGGGGTGCCCGGGATGGGGGTGAAGGAGCGCTCGGGGAGGGCCTCCAGCAGGCCGCGGGCGTACGGGTGGCGGGGGCCGGGGGTGCCGAAGAAGGCCTCGGCCGGGGCGAGTTCGACGATCCGGCCCGCGTACATGACGGCGACGGTGTCGGCGATGCGCCGGGCGGCCGCGAGGTCGTGGGTGATCATCAGCAGGGCACGGTCCGCCTGCCGGGTGTGGGCGCGCAGCTCGTCGACGGTGCGCTCGACCAGTTCGCGGTCGAGGCCGGTGGTGGGCTCGTCGGCCAGCAGGAGGGGGGCGTCGCCGACGAGGGCGAGGGCGGTGGCGGCGCGCTGGGCGAGGCCGCCGGAGAGTTCGTGGGGGTGCCGGTCGAGGTGGCTCGCGGGGAAGGCGGCGCGGGCGGCCGCCGCCTCGGTGGCCCCGGCCAGGGCGGCCCGGGGGGTGCGGGTGAGGGCCCGGACGGTCTCGCGGAGCTGGGAGCGGACGGTGCGTACCGGGGTGAGGTGGGCGGCCGGGCTCTGCGGTACGAGTCCGACGCGGCGGCCGCGTACCGTCCGGGCGAGGGTGCGCTCGTCGGCGTCGAGCAGGTCCAGTCCATTGGCGAGGCGGGCGGACCCGGTCGCCACGGCGTTGCCCGGGAGCAGCCCGAGGAGGGCGGACGCGAGGACGGACTTGCCGCAGCCGCTCTCGCCGACCAGGGCCAGGCACTCGCCGGGGGCGAGGGCGAAGCGGGCGTCGGAGACCGCCGCGACCTCCCCGCCGCCGCGCATCCGGAAGCGGATCGAAAGGCCCTCGACGCGGAGGACGGGCGGCGGGGACACGGTGCCGGGCGGGGTGTCCGGGCGCTCGGTCGCGTCCGGCGGTGCGAGGTGATCGGTCACAGGGTGAGCTCCGAGCGGCGCCGCGGGTTCAGCCGGGTGCGCCAGGCCGCCGCCAGCGAGGCGATGGCCAGGGTCGGGACGATCAGGAACAGGCCCGGGAAGAGCGTGGGCCACCAGTCGCCGGCGAGCAGGGATCCGCGCGCGGTCTGCACGAGGTTGCCGAGGCTGGCCTGGTGCGCGGGCAGGCCCAGGCCGAGGAAGGAGAGCGCCGACTCGTGCCACATGGCGTGCGGGACCATCAGCACGGCGGCCAGTCCGGCCTGCGGCAGCACCCCCGGCACCAGGTGCCGCAGGGCCACGCGGAGCCGGGAGGCCCCGCCCGAGACGGCGGCGTCGACGAAGGGGCGGGACCGCAGCGAGAGCACCTCGGCACGGACGATCCGGGCGGTCGAGAGCCAGTGGGTGAGCGCGACGGACACCACCACGGGCCACACCCCGGGCCGGAAGAGGGCCACGACGAAGATGCCCAGCAGCAGGTGCGGGACGGCGGCGAAGGTGTCCACCACCCGCATCACGACCCGGTCGAACCAGCCGCCCAGGGCACCCGCCGCCGCGCCGACGGCGGTGCCGACGAGGGTGGCGACCAGGGCCGCGACCACCCCGACCAGCAGCGAGATCCGCAGCCCGTAGACGCAGCGCAGCAGCAGGTCGCGCCCCAGCTCGTCGGTGCCGAACGGATGGGCCGGGGACGGCGGCAGGAGCTTCGCGGCGAGGTCGACGGCCTGCTCGTCCAGCCGGACCAGCGGGGGGACCAGCAGCACGGCGAGCACGGCCAGGACGACGGTGCCGGCGGAGAGGCCGACGCGGCCGCGGCTACCCATCGAAGCCCACCCTCGGGTCGGCCAGCCCGTAGAGCAGGTCGGAGAGCAGGTTGCCCAGCAGCACCGCGGCGGTGGCGAGCACGGTGAGCGCGGCCAGCAGCGGGAAGTCCACGGCGACCGCGGCCTGCACGGTGGCGGCGGCGATGCCGGGCCAGCTGAACACGGTCTCCACGAGCAGCGCGCCGGTGATCAGCTCCGGCACCCGGGAGCCGATCAGGGTGAGGACGGGCAGCATCCCGGAGCGCAGGGCGTGCCGCAGGAGGACGGTGCGCTCGGCGAGGCCGCGGGCGCGGGCCCCGCGTACGGGGTCCTCGGCGAGGGCGTCGGCGACGCCCTGGCGCACGTAGAGGAAGAACCACGGCAGCTGGGAGAGGCCCAGGACCAGCGCGGGCAGCACGAGGTGGGACGCGACCTGGCCGGCGGTGACGGTGTCGCTGCCGGCGTCGGTGAGCCCGCCGGCCGGGAGCACCCCGAGCCGGACCGCGAAGAACCACACGGCGAGCAGGCCCAGCCAGAAGGCGGGGGCGGCTTCGAGGGTGTACGCGGCGGCCGAGACGGTGCGGTCGAGGAAGCGGCCGGGGCGGCGGGCGGCGAGCACGCCGAGGCCGGTGCCGAGGGTCACCGCGACGACGAAGGCGGTGGCGGCGAGGAGGGCGGACCAGCCGAGGCGTTCGGTGATGACGTCGGCCACGGGCTGGCGCATCACGGCGGAGGCGCCGAGGTCGCCGGTGAGGGCGGAGGTCAGCCAGTCCCACCAGCGGGCGAGGAGGGGCTGGTCGGCGCCGAGGTTGGCGCGCAGCTGGTCGAGGTTCTCCCGGGAGGCGGTGAGGCCGGCGGTGCCGGCGTACGCCTTGACGGGGTCGAAGGGGGAGGCCGCGGCGGCGGTGAAGACGCCGAGGGTGACGGCGAGCAGGACGGGGGCGGCGGACAGTGCCCGCCGCCCCGTCATCCGTGCCATGGGCCCCCAGGGGAGGCGCCTGGTCACTTCGCGGGCTTCCAGCTCTCGATGTTCCACCAGGGGCCGGAGGCCAGGCCGTGGTCGTGCGGTTCGACCTGGGTGGTCAGCTTCCCCCAGGAGTCGCCCATCACGTAGAGGTGGTCGATGTGGGTGAGGAAGGTGTAGCCCGGGTTCTTGACGAGTTCGCGCTGGACGGTGTCGTACGCGGCCTTGCGGGCGGCGTGGTCACCGCTGCGGCGGCCCTGCTCCAGGGCTTCGTCGACGGCCGGGTTGGCGTACCAGGCCATGTTGTTGAAGCCCTCGCCGGCGGCGGCGGAGCCGAGCAGCAGGTACTGGTCGAAGTCGGGGTCGGCGGGTGATCCGCCGCCGGCGAGGACGGCCTCCTGCTTCATGCGGGGCTCGATGGCCTCCCAGGTGCCGGCCTCGGTCTTCACCTCGATGCCGACCTTCTTGGCGTCGGAGGCGTAGGTGAGGGCGTGCTCCTGGCGGAGCTTGTCGCCGGAGAGGTACCAGAGCGGGAAGGAGGCGCGGACGCCGTCCCTGGTGCGGATGCCGTCGGGGCCGGGCTTCCAGCCGGCGGCGTCGAGGATCTGCCGTGCCCTGGCCGGGTCGTGGGCGCGCTCGGTGCCGGCGGCGAACCAGGGGCTGTCGGTCGGGACCGGGCCGTAGGCGGGCTTGCCGGCGCCTTCGAGGATCCGGTCGACCATCGCCTTGCGGTCGACGGCGACGTCCAGGGCCCGGCGGACCGCGACGTCACCGGTCACCTCGTGGTGCGACGGGAGGGTGACGTTGCGGTAGTCGAAGGACTTGGCCGCGTACGTGGTCCGGCCCTCGTCGCCCCTGAAGCCGCGGGCGAGGTTGGGCGGCAGGACGGCGCCGTCCAGTTCGCCGGAGCGGAGGCGGGTGGCGCGTACGTCGTCGTCCTTGACGACCGCCATGGTGAACTTCTTGACCGCCGGTTCGCCGCCCCAGTAGCCGGGGTTGGCCTTGAAGCTGAGCTTCTCGCCCTTGGACCAGGCGGTGAGCACGTACGGTCCGGTGCCGACGGGCCTGGTGGTGAACCCGCCGGTGTTGACGTCCTGGTGGCCGGCGACGTGTTCGGGGGCGATGGGGAGCACGGTCCGCTCGGCGAACGGCGCGTAGGGGTACTTGAGGGTGAAGACGACGGTGGTGTCGCCCCTGGCCTCGACCCGGGCCACGGCGTCGAGTTCGCTCCGGGAGGGGTTGTTGGTCTTCGGGTCGAGGATGGTCCGGTAGGTGAAGACCACGTCCTTGGCGGTGAAGGGCCTGCCGTCGCTGAACTTCACGCCCTGCCGCAGCCGGTAGGTGTAGGTGAGGCCGTCCGGGGACACCTCGGGCAGGGCGGCAGCCAGTGCGGGCCGGAGCCTCATGTCCGCGTCGTGCGCGAGCAGCCCGTCGAAGATCTTCGAGTTGCCGTCCTTGCCGTAGCCGAGGAGCGGGCTGAGGGTCTCCGGTTCGTTGGCGATGCCGACGACGACGGAGTCGGCCGCCCGGTCCCCCGCCGCGGCGCCCCCTCCGCCGGGCGCGGAACACGCCGCCGCGCTCGCGATGAGTGCGGCGGCCAGCGTGGTCGCGGCCAGTCCCCGTGCCGTTCGGGCGGTCATCCGGTGCACATCCCTGCTCTACTGAAGATCAAAGGTTATTGCGATCTCGTCGCAATAAGAGGCTATTAAACCTCACCCTTGAGGAGCACCCGACCCCTGTGTCATATATGTCTAGACCTTTGCGTCCAGACTCTCGCCCGCCCGGGGAAGGAGGGGCCGTGCGACGAGCCGCCGCCCCGGCCGTGTTGCTCTGCTGCCTGCTGACCGCCTGCGGGGGACCGGACCGGGACACCGAGCCCCCGCCCGCGCCCGCCGGCCTGACCGCCGAGTCGGGCAGCGCCACCTCCGCCCACGTGATGTGGGAAGCGGCCGCCCCGGCCGACGGGATCACCGGCTACCAGCTGTTCCGCGACGGCGCGCTGCTCCGCGAACTCCCCGCCGGCAAGCGGATGGTGGACGTCGAGGGGCTGGCCCCCGGCACCACCTACGCCTTCGCGGTACGGGCCGCCGACGCGGCCGGCAACCTCTCCCCCCTCACCGCCGCGGCCCGGGTCACCACCGCCGCCGGCACGAAGGACACCCGGCCCCCGGCCGCCCCGGCCCGCCTCACCGCCCGCCCCGAGGGCGCCCGCGCGGCCGTGCTCTCCTGGCCGCGGGCCACCGACGACACCGGCGTCACCGCGTACGACGTCTACCAGGGCGGCGTACGGATCCACACCGTCCCCGCCCGCGAGACCACCACCCGCCTCACCGGCCTGCGCCCCGCCACCGCCTACCGCTTCACCGTCCGCGCCCGCGACGCCGCCGACAACTCCTCCCCCGACAGCCCGGCCGCCGCCCTCACCACCGCCGGGGCGCCCGACACCGGCGGCACCGCCCCGACGGAGTTCGCGGTCGCCGCGGAACCCGGCACCGTGGAGCTGTCCTGGACCGCCCCGGAGACCGGCGAACCGGTCACCGCGTACCAGCTGTACGTCAACGGACGCGCCACCACCGTCCTGCAGTTCGGCGCCGAGGCCGTGCCCGCCGGCCGGGTGGTGCACCGCCTCGCCACCACCGAACCGGCCGGCACGGTGTGGACGCTGAAGCTCCGGGCCCGGCTGCCCGACGGCACCTGGGGGCGGTTCTCCGAGGAGCGGAACGTCACCCTGGTCCCGCCCACGCCAAACCCGTAGGCCAGACGCCAATCAGGGTCCGATCCGAGCACCCGGTTGGTGACTATTCGATCAACAATGATCAATAGGGCTTGTCTGACCGGCCCTCTGGGACAGAATCTGACGCCGTGCTGGGGAACGTGCCGTGTGAGACGGCGAGCTTCGTGGGGCGTCGGGACGAACTCGAAAGGCTGGGGGGCCTGCTGAGGGACCGTCGGCTGGTCACCCTGACGGGGGTCGGCGGCGTCGGGAAGTCGCGGCTCGCGCTGCGCGCCGTGCGCGACGCCCGCGGCGCCTACCCGGACGGCGTCTGGTGGGTGGAGCTCTCCCCGCTGCGCGACCCCGGACTGCTGTCGGCCACCGTCGCGCACGCCTTCGGGCTCACCGAGCACTCCGGCCGCACCCCCGACGAGGACCTCTGCGCCTGGCTTTCCGACAAGCGGCTGCTGCTCGTGCTCGACACCTGCGAGCACGTCGTCGAGGCCTGCCGCCACCTCGTCGGCGAACTCCTCCAGGCCGCGCCGGGCCTCACCGTCGTGGCCACCAGCCGCCAGCCGCTGGGCTGTTACGGCGAGACGGTGAACGAGGTGCGCCCGCTGCCCGTGGAGGGCGCCGACAGCGACGCCCTCACCCTCTTCCGGCACCGCGCCCTCGCCGCCACCCCGCAGGCCTGCCACACCTTCGCCGACCCCGGCCGCACCGCCACCGCGGCCGAGGTCTGCCGCCGCCTCGACGGCATCCCGCTCGCCCTCGAACTCGCCGGCGCCCGGCTGCGGTTGTGGACCCTGGAGCAGATGGCGGAACGCCTGGAGGCACGCTTCGAGGTACTGTCCGACACCCGCGCCGCGCAGCTCCCCCGCCACCAGACCATGCGCACCGCCATCGGCTGGAGCCACGAACTGTGCGAGCCGCTGGAGCGGCTGCTGTGGGCCAGGCTCTCGGTCTTCGCCGGCGACTTCGACCTGGCCGCCGCCCGCGCCGTCTGCTCCGGCGGCCCGCTCCCCGCCACCCGGATCGAGGGGCTGCTCGCCGGACTGGCCGGCAAGTCGGTGGTGCGCCGCACCGTCGAGGGCGCCCGCGAGCGGTACCGGATGCTCGACACCATCCGCGAGTACGGCCGCCAGTGGCTCGCCGAACTCGGCGAGGAGCGCACCGTCGCCGACCGCCACGCCCACTGGTACGCCGCCCTGTCCCGGCAGGCCGACGCCGGCTGGCTGGGACCGGAGCAGCTGGACTGGTACCGGCGGATCAGCGCGGACCACATGGAGCTGCGCAGCGCGCTGGAGCACCTGCTGGGCACGGACCCCGACACCGCCCTGGAGATGGCCGGGCACCTGTGGTTCTTCTGGTTCTGCTGCGGGCACCTGGGCGAGGGGCGCGCCTTCCTGGAGCGGGCGCTGGCCGCCGTACCCGCGGAGGGGCGGTCCTACGTCCAGGGGCTGTGGGCGGTCGGGCTGACCGCGCTGCTCCAGGGCGACCTGGTGAGCAGCCTGTCCTGGGGCGAGGACTGTCTGCGGGCGGCCGCCGTGCTGGGCGACGCCGAGGCGCGGCTGCGGGCGGCGTACCTGGTGGGGGTCTCGGTGCTGATGCCGGGGGACCCGGCCGGGGCGCTGGAGTTCACCAGTGCGCGGGCGCGGGCGGCGCACGCGGGTCCCGCCGACGGGGCGGGGGCGCTGCTGTGCCGGCTCGCCGCGTCGTACGCGCTGTGCGGCCTGGGCCGCTTCGAGGAGGCGACGGCGGAGGCCACCGGGCTGCGGGAGGCCTGCGACCGGCTGGGCGACCGCTGGCTGCGGGCGTTCGCGGACTACATCCTCGCGGTGGCGGCGCTCAGTCTGGACCGGCCGGGCGAGGCCGCGCGGCACGTGCGGGCGGCGCTGTCCGGCAAGCGGCTGCTGCACGACAGCTTCGGCATCGCCATCGGCCTCGACCTGCTGGCGGCGGCCGTGGCGGCGGAGGGCGACGGGGAGCTGGCGGCGCGGCTGCTGGGCACCGGGCACGCCTGGTGGCGCGTCGTCGGCCGGCCGCAGATGGGTTCGCCCTCGCTGCAGGCGGTGCGGGACGCGGGTGAGCGGCGGGCACGCGAGGCGATCGGTGACGAGGCGTACGAGCGGGCGTTCCGCGGCGGCGCGGAGACCCTGCCGCACACCGCCTGAAGCCGGGTCCCCGGCGGGCGGCCGGGGTCCTGGGGTGTTGCGTCCCCCGCCGGGCGGGCGGGGGACTCCGGGCTCCCGTCAGTACGGGAGGGGTCTGCCCGACGGTGTGCGCAGGTCCAGGTCTCGGGGCGCGGGCTTGGGGGCGGGTTTGCGTATCTGGGTCTGGCGCATGGGATCTCCCTTTCGGCACAGACGGGGGGGTCTTGGGGATGGCGGGCGTCGGCCGGCTCAGACGAGGGCCGGACGGCGCGGCTGTACCGCGCTGCCGTCGGGGAGCTGTTCTCCGGTGTCGTCGAAGAGGACGACGCCGTTGCAGAGCAGGCTCCAGCCCTGTTCCGGATGGAAGGCCACGGTGCGGGCCGCGTCGCGGTCGGCGCTGTCGGCACTCGGACAGGGTGGCTGGTGGTTACACATGGCGCACCTCCTCGCTCTGTGGCGGCGGAGGGCCGGGTGGTCAGTGCGGGCCTGGCCGCCATCCACGGTGGCGAGGAGTATTACTGATCAGCGGGGGCGGACGGAACCCGTATTCGGCGTTCATCTCACGGACCGGATGGAGTTTTACGATCGGTTCATGTCCCTTATCCGGATTGTGCGCACCGCCCATGTGCCGCCCGCGGAAGCGTGGCTGCGCGTCACCGACTGGCCACGCCACGGTGCGCAGATCCCCTTCACACGGATCGTGACGGAGACGGCGCCGCCCACGCGGGAGGGCACGGTGTTCACCGCGCGCACCGGAGTGGGCCGGCTGGCGTTCGACGACCCGATGGAGGTGGTCGGCTGGGTGCCGCCGGCGGACGGGGCGGCGGGGCGCTGCCGGCTGGTGAAGCGCGGGCGCGTGGTGCTGGGCTGGGCGGAGATCGAGGTGCGTCCGGCCCGCGACGGGGGCGGGGGCGCCGAGGTGGTGTGGCTGGAGGAGGTACGGCTGCGGGGCGCCCCGCGGTTGCTGGACGCCCCGGTGGCCCTGGCCGGCCGGGCGCTCTTCGGCAGGGCCCTCGACCGCCTGCTGGAGGGCACGGGTCCGACACCCTGACCGACCGGGGGTCCGGGTGCCCGGGGCGCAGCCCCGAGGGGTCCGGGGCGCAGCCCCGGTGAACGGGAGAAGGGCGGGGTGGGGCAGGCCCCGCAGGGCTCGGCCCGCCCCGGCACAGGCAGCCCGGCACAGGCCCGCCCCGACCACGACCGCCCCGCGCCGCGCCGCGCTAGCGGATCGGCATGCCGGAGAGGGTGCGGGCGATGACCAGGCGCTGGATCTCGCTGGTGCCCTCGAAGATCGTGTAGATCGCGCTGTCCCGGTGCATGCGCTCCACCGGGTACTCGCGGGTGTAGCCGTTGCCCCCGAGGATCTGGACCGCCTGTGCAGTGACCTTCTTGGCGACCTCGCTCGCGAAGAGCTTGGACATCGAGCCCTCGGCCGAGGTGAACGGCTTGCCGGCGGTCGCCATCCAGGAGGCGCGCCACACCAGCAGGCGGGCGGCGTCGATCTGGGTGCGCATGTCGGCGAGCTGGAAGGCGACGCCCTGGTTGTCGATGATCGGGCGGCCGAACTGGGTCCGGGTCATGGCGTAGTCGAGGGCGACCTCGTACGCGGCCCGGGCGGTGCCGACGGCCATGGCACCCACGGCGGGGCGGGAGGCCTCGAAGGTGGCCATGGCGGCGTTCTTCACCCGCTCGCCACCGCCGGCCGCGGCCCGCTCGCGGGCCCGGGCGAGGCGCTCGTCGAGCTTCTCCTTGCCGCCGAGCAGGCAGGAGCCGGGGATGCGGACGTCCTCCAGGACGACCTCGGCGGTGTGGGAGGCGCGGATCCCGTGCTTCTTGAACTTCTGGCCCTGGGAGAGGCCGGGGGTGCCGGGCGGGACGATGAAGGAGGCGTGGCCCTTGGTGCCCAGCTCGGGGTCGACCACGGCGACGACGATGTGGACGTTGGCGATGCCGCCGTTGGTGGCCCAGGTCTTGGTGCCGTTGAGCACCCACTCGTCCTTGGCCTGGTCGTAGACGGCGCGGGTGCGCATGGAGCCGACGTCGGAGCCGGCGTCGGGCTCGGAGGAGCAGAAGGCGGCCACCTTGACGTCGTCGGGGGTGCCGTACATCTGCGGGATCCAGGTGCCGATCTGCTCCTCGGTGCCGTTGGCGACGACGCCGATGGCCGCGAGGCCGGTGCCGACGATCGACAGCGCGATGCCCGCGTCGCCCCAGAAGAGCTCCTCCATGGCCATCGGGATGCCGAGGCCGGTGGGGTCGAAGAACTGCTGGGCGTAGAAGTCCAGCGAGTAGATGCCGACCTTGGCGGCCTCCTGGATCACCGGCCAGGGGGTCTCCTCGCGCTCGTCCCACTCGGCGGCGGCGGGGCGGATCACATCGGCGGCGAAGCCGTGGAGCCAGTCGCGTACCTCCTTCTGGTCGTCGTTGAGCTCCATGGTGAACTCCGCCATGTCCCCTCCTGGCTGTACGCTCGAACCGGGCTGCGCCCTTACTTCCGGTAACCGCGCGGCGACAAGGCTTGTTACCTGCGGTAACAGCAGTCTGTTACTCGCCAGTAGGGCATGTCAACCACCAGCGCCGATTCGGCTCCGGAGGCGATCCTGGTGTTACGTTGCGCCTGCGTCACGCAATTCGTACGGGCGGGGAGATACACGCGTCATGGAGACCACCCAGCAGGCCGAACAGGCCGACCACCAGGCGGCGGCCGAGCGCAGGCGTCGGGAGCTGCTCGAAGCGGCCGACCGCGTCGTGCTGCGGGAGGGCCCCAAGGCCTCCATGAACGCCATCGCCGCCGAGGCGGGCATCACCAAGCCCATCCTCTACCGGCATTTCGGCGACAAGGCGGGCCTGTACCAGGCCCTGGCCGTCCGGCACACCGACGCGCTGCTGGACTCGCTGCGGGCCGCGCTGGACGCACCGACCGAGCGGCGCCGCCGGGTCGAGGCCACCCTCGACACCTACCTGGCCGCCATCGAGGCGCGCCCGCAGGTCTACCGATTCCTGATGCACCCGGCCGAGGACTCCCACGCCGGCGAGCGCGGCTTCGACGTGGGCCTGCACTCCGCTCCCCTGCTGCGGCGGCTCGGCGAGGAGCTCGCCCAGGTCGTCGCGGAGCGGGTGGACCTGGGACCGGGGGGCGAGCAGCTGGCGCGCATCTGGGGCCACGGCATCGTGGGCATGATGCACGCGGCCGGCGACTGGTGGCTCGGCGAGCGCCCCTGCGGCCGCGAGGAGCTGGTCTCGGGCCTCACCGACCTGCTGTGGGGCCGCCTGTCCACGGCCGGCGACCGGGCGGACGGCCCGGGCTTCTGAACGCACTGCTCCGGGGCCGGGCGGTACGGGGCTTCCCTGCACGGGAGCCCGACGGGTACGGAGCTTCCCGGCCCGGGGCCCCGGCGGGAGCCGGCACGACGGCAGCCGGGCGGCGGGATCCGGCACCACGGCGGACCCCCGGCGCCCGGTGCGCGCGCCGGCGCCTCAGGCGCGGCCCCAGGGGGCCCGGGCGATCTGCCGGCGCAGTCGGCGGGCCCGGAAGCCGGTGACGCGGTCCGCGTACACCGTGCCGTCGAGGTGGTCGCACTCGTGCTGCAGGCAGCGGGCGAAGAACCCGGTGCCCGCCACCCGGACCGGCCGGCCGTCGGTGGTGACCCCCTCGACGACGGCGTGGTCGAAGCGGACCGTCCCGGCCTCCAGGCCGGGCAGCGACAGGCAGCCCTCCGGGCCGCGCAGCTCGATCCCGCCCGTCTCGACCAGCCGGGGGTTGACGACGTGCCCCACGTGCCGGACATCATCGTCGTCGGGGCAGTCGTAGACGAACACCCGCTGGGAGACACCGATCTGATTGGCCGCGAGCCCCACGCCCTGGGCGGCGTACATCGTGGCGAACATGTCCTCGACCAGCCGGTCGAGGACCGGGCCGAACTCGGTGACCTCCGCGCAAGCGGAATGGAGCACCGGATCGCCCAGCAGGCTCATGGTGCGGACGAGACCGGAAGTGCCGGGGATCGGGCGCTGTCGCATGGCCGTAAGGGTACGTCGGGCGAATATATGAGGGATCCACAAGGGCGCCTGGTCGGGGCCCTGGCCGGATCTGGATAGGCTGAGCCCGACCGACGCAAGGAGGAGCAGGGACGATGGCAGGCAACACGGAGCCGCTTTCGCCGCGGGCCAAGCTGGCCGTGACGGCGGGCAAGGCCGCGGCGGCGGTGTCGCGGGCCGCGGGGCGGGGCAGCGGATCGGTGATCGGAGGCAGGGTCGCGCTCAAGCTCGACCCCGACCTGCTGGGACGGCTGGCGCAGCACCTCGACGTCATCCTCGTCTCGGCGACGAACGGCAAGACCACGACGACCCGGCTGATCGCGGAGGCCCTGCGGGCCAGCGGCCCGGTCGTCTCCAACGCGCTCGGCGCGAACATGCCCGCGGGCATCACCTCCGCCCTGGCGGGCGGCTCGGACGCCAAGTACGGCGTCATCGAGGTGGACGAGAAGTACCTGGCCGGTGTGGCCAAGGACACCACGCCCAAGGCGATCGCGCTGCTGAACCTCTCGCGCGACCAGCTCGACCGCGCCGCCGAGACCCGGATGCTGGCGGAGAAGTGGCGCGAGGGCCTGGCCGGCACCAAGGCCGTGGTCGTGGCCAACGCCGACGACCCGCTGATCGTGTGGGCCGCCTCCTCCTCCCCCAACGTGGTCTGGGTGGCCGCCGGCCAGGAGTGGAAGGACGACGCCTGGTCGTGCCCCTCCTGCGGCGGCGTGATGCAGCGCCCGGGCGACGACTGGTTCTGCGGCGAGTGCGGCTTCCGCCGCCCGACCCCGAGCTGGGCCCTCAGCGGCGACCACGTGCTCGACCCGCACGGCAGCGCCTGGCCCATCCACCTCCAGCTGCCGGGCCGCGCGAACAGGTCGAACGCCGCCACCTCGGCCGCCGTCGCCGCCGTCTTCGGCGTCCCGCCGCAGGTCGCGCTGGAGCGCATGTACCAGGTGCAGGCCGTGGCCGGCCGCTACGACGTGGTCGAGTTCCTGGGCCGGCAGGTGCGCCTGCTGCTCGCGAAGAACCCCGCGGGCTGGCTCGAAACGTTTTCCCTCATCGACCCGCCGCCGACGCCGGTG
The DNA here is from genome assembly GCF_044759445.1 of Streptomyces sp. NPDC101118. Lineage (NCBI taxonomy): Bacteria > Bacillati > Actinomycetota > Actinomycetes > Kitasatosporales > Streptomycetaceae > Streptomyces > Streptomyces sp. NPDC101118. The sequence goes on from NZ_JBIVZG010000008.1 coordinate 279,771, forward strand.
ATCCTCTCGGTGAACGCGCGCGGCGCCGACGGCACCGACACCTCCTGGCTCTGGGACGTGGACTACGGGCGCCTGGCCGGCCACCCGATCTTCGTGATCGGCGACCGCAAGCTGGACCTCGCGGTGCGCCTCGAGGTCGCGGGCGTGGACTTCCGGGTCTGCGAGACCCTCGACGAGGCCGTGCAGCTCGCGCCGCCCGGACAGATCGAGCTCATCGCGAACTACACCGCCTTCCAGGACGTCCGCCGCCGCGTCGGCAACTAGCACCCTCAAGGACACATGAGCATGAGCGACAACAGCCTGCGTCTGGTGTGGGTCTACCCGGACCTGCTCAGCACGTACGGAGACCAGGGCAACGCCCTCGTCGTCGAGCGCCGCGCCCGCCAGCGGGGCCTGGACGTCCAGCGCCTGGACGTGCGCAGCGACCAGCCGGTGCCCACCTCCGGTGACATCTACCTGATCGGCGGCGGCGAGGACCGGCCCCAGCGGCTGGCCGCCGAGCGGCTGCTGCGCGACGGCGGCCTCCAGCGCGCGGTGTCCAACGGCGCGATCGTCTTCTCGGTGTGCGCCGGGTACCAGATCCTGGGCCAGGAGTTCGTCAACGACCAGGGCCGGCGCCAGGAGGGCCTCGGCCTGCTCGACGTGGTCACGGTGCGCGGCGAGGGCGAGCGGTGCGTCGGCGACGTCCTCGCGGACATCGACCCGAACCTGAACCTCCCGCAGCTCACCGGCTTCGAGAACCACCAGGGCGTCACGCACCTCGGCCCGACCGCCCGCCCGTTCGCCCGGGTCCGCCTGGGCCGGGGCAACGGCACCGGGGACGGCACCGAGGGCGCGTACAACGACACCGTCTTCGGCACCTACATGCACGGCCCCGTGATGGCCCGCAACCCGCAGATCGCGGACCTGCTGCTGAAGCTGGCCCTCGACGTGAACGCGCTGCCGCCGGTCGACGACCGCTGGTACGAGGCGCTGCGCGCCGAGCGCATCGCGGCGGCCACGCAGCCCGCCTGACCTGCCTGGCGGCCCGCCCGGACCGCGACACGGCCGACGGCCGGGACACCTCCTGGAGGCGTCCCGGCCGTCGGTCATTTCCCCCCAATTCCGGCGCTCTTCTGGGCACCTCCACGCTCGTCGGAGTTTCCTCCAAATACACCTGACCGGAATCTGGAGCATGGTTCAGTCCAGCGCCGATCCGCTTGTAGGGTGGCGGTAGTTCCAACCGGACGACGTGGTCCGGTCGTCGGCCCACGTTGCAAAGGTTTTTCCTGCCATGCGCATTGGTGTGCTCACTTCCGGCGGCGACTGCCCCGGCCTGAACGCCGTCATCCGCTCCGTCGTCCACCGCGCCGTCGTCGACCACGGCGACGAGGTCATCGGCTTCCACGACGGGTGGAAGGGCCTGCTGGAGGGCGACTACCGCAAGCTGGACCTGGACGCCGTCGCCGGAATCCTGGCCCGCGGCGGAACGATCCTCGGCTCCTCCCGGGTCCAGCCCGCGCACCTGCGCGACGGCGTGGAGCGGGCCCGCGGGCACGTCGCGGACCTCGGCCTGGACGCCATCATCCCGATCGGCGGCGAGGGCACCCTCAAGGCGGCGAACCTGCTCTCGCAGGCCGGACTGCCCATCGTCGGCGTGCCGAAGACCATCGACAACGACATCTCCTCGACCGACGTCACCTTCGGCTTCGACACCGCCGTGGGCGTGGCCACCGAGGCGCTCGACCGCCTGAAGACCACCGCCGAGTCCCACCAGCGGGTCATGGTCGTCGAGGTGATGGGCCGCCACACCGGCTGGATCGCCCTGCACTCCGGCATGGCCGCCGGTGCCCACGCCATCGTCGTACCGGAGCGGCCCTTCGACATCGAGGAGCTCACGAAGATCGTCGGCGAGCGCTTCTCCGCCGGGAAGCGGTTCGCGATCGTCGTCGTCGCCGAGGGCGCCAAGCCCCTGGAGGGCACGATGGAGTTCGCCTCCGGCGGTACGGACATCTACGGCCACGAGCGCTTCGCGGGCATCGGCAACATCCTCGCCGTCGAGCTGGAGCGCCGCCTGGGCAAGGAGGCGCGGCCGGTCATCCTGGGCCACGTGCAGCGCGGCGGCACGCCCACCGCGTACGACCGGGTGCTCGCCACCCGCTTCGGCTGGCACGCGGTGGAGGCCGCGCACCGCGGCGAGTTCGGCATGCTGACCGCCCTGCGCGGCACCGAGATCGAGATGGTGCCGCTGGCGGACGCGACGGCCTCGCTGAAGACCGTGCCGGCCGAACGGTACGCAGAGGCGCAGAACGTACTGTGATGTGATCAACCCGTACAGACCCGCCCCCGGCCGCTTCGGCGTCCGGGGGCGGGTCTAGTGTGGTGGGGCACCACAGGCACCACCACGCGGGCCCCACGAGGGCCCACCTCCAGGAGTGAACACATGGACCACAGCGGGCACGGCATGGACGGCATGACCATGGACCTCCCGCCGTTCACCCTGGGGCGGGGGCTGGAGTTCTCCGCGGACCCCTTCTTCCTGATCGCCTGTCTCCTGGGGCTCGGCCTCTACGCGTGGGGCGTGCTGCGGCTGCGCCGCCGCGGGGACGCCTGGCCGGCGGGCCGCACGGTCGCGTGGGCGGCCGGCGTGCTGAGCGTGGCGCTGGTGATGAACACCATGCTGAACGACTACGGCATGGTGATGTTCAGCGTCCACATGGTGCAGCACATGGTCATCTCGATGCTGTCGCCGATCCTGCTGCTGCTGGGCGCGCCGATGACGCTGGCGCTGCGGGCGCTGCCGCCGGCCGGGCGGGGCCGCAAAGGTCCGCGCGAGCTGCTGCTGATGCTGCTGCACAGCCGGTACATGCGGGTGATCACCCATCCCGTGTTCACCATCCCGATGTTCATCGCCTCGCTGTACGGCCTGTACTTCACGCCGCTGTTCGACTTCCTGATGGGCAGCAAGGCCGGGCACATCGCGATGATGGTGCACTTCCTGATGGTCGGCCTGGTGTTCTTCTGGCCGATCATGGGCGTGGACCCGGGCCCGCACCGGCCCGGCTACATCATGCGGATGCTGGAGCTGTTCGCCGGCATGCCGTTCCACGCCTTCTTCGGCATCGCGCTGATGATGGCGAGCGAGCCGATGGTCGGTACGTACGCGAACCCGCCGGCCTCCCTCGGCATCGACGCCCTGTCCGACCAGACCGCGGCCGGCGGCATCGCCTGGGCGTTCAGCGAGATCCCCTCGGTGCTGGTGCTGATCGCGCTGATCTTCCAGTGGTACCGCTCGGAGCAGCGTCAGGCCAAGCGGGCCGACCGCGCCGCCGACCGGGACGGCGACAAGGAGCTGGAGGCGTACAACGCGTACCTCGCCTCCCTCCAGACCCGCGGCCGCTGACGGCACCCGGGACCCGGCGGCCGGTACCGGCGGGCCCGCGCCGGTAGCGCTCCCGGCGGTCCAGGCCCCACGATGGTGGTATGTCCGGATCCTTGAAGGCGATGGCCGTGCTCCTCGTGGGGGCCCTCGTGGTGATCTCCGCCTACTCGGCCACCATCGGCAGCAACGGGTGGCTGTGGTTCGCGTGGATCGTCCTGGCCCTCCTGACCGCGGGCGTGGCCGCCTCCCGCAGCGCCTGACCTCCCGCCCCCGCCCCGGCCGGCCACCGGGTGGTGCCACCCCGTGTCGCGGGGTGCTTACCCTGCGCGGTCCCCGCTCTTAGAGTGGTCGCTTCCGGGCCGTTAGGGGGCTACCGCGTGTTCTACCACCTGCTCAAGCACGTGCTGCTGGGGCCGCTGCTGCGGCTGCTGTTCCGTCCGCGCATCGAGGGACTGGAGAACATCCCGGAGGAGGGTGCGGCGATCGTCGCGGGCAACCACCTGTCGTTCTCCGACCACTTCCTGATGCCCGCGATCCTCAAGCGCCGCATCACGTTCCTGGCCAAGGCCGAGTACTTCACGGGTCCCGGGGTCAAGGGCCGGCTGACGGCCGCGTTCTTCCGCAGCGCGGGGCAGATCCCGGTGGACCGGTCGGGCAAGGAGGCGGGGCAGGCCGCTATCCGCGAGGGGCTGGGGGTGCTGGCCAAGGACGAGCTGCTGGGGATCTACCCCGAGGGCACGCGCTCGCACGACGGGCGGCTGTACAAGGGGAAGGTCGGCGTGGCCGCGATGGCCCTCACGGCGGGGGTGCCCGTGGTCCCCTGCGCGATGGTCGGCACCTTCGAGATCCAGCCGCCCGGCCAGGTGGTGCCGCGGATCCGGCGGGTCACCATCCGGTTCGGGGAGCCGCTGGACTTCTCCCGGTACGCCGGGATGGAGGGCGAGAAGGCGGTGCTGCGGGCGGTCACCGACGAGATCATGTACGCGATCCTCGGCCTGTCGGGCCAGGAGTACGTCGACCGGTACGCGACCGTCGTCAAGGCCGAGGCCGAGGAAGCGAAGAAGGCCCAGCGCAGGTCGCGCTGAGCCTTCCTCACCGTTTACGGACTGCCGGGCGTCCGGGACCGGATGCCCGGGTCCGGTACTAGCGGACGGCCGGCAGGTCCGCGCCGGCCAGGGCCTTGGCCTCGGCGCGGGCCTTGGCGGCGGTGGGGACCACCGGGGCGGCGTGCGGGGCGCAGGTCACGTCGCGCACGTCGATCTTGCCGTTCAGCAGGTAGTCGTCCACGCGGCTGTTGATGCAGGGGTTCACCAGACCGGTGACACCGTGCGAGCCGGCACCCTTCTCGGTGATCAGGCGCGAGCCGGCGAGGCGCTTGTGCAGCTCGACGGCACCCTCGTACGGGGTGGCCGCGTCACGGGTGGACTGGACGATCAGGACGGCCGGGAGACCGCTGTTGACCTTCACCTCGACCGGGGTGGACTGCTTGGCACCCCAGGTGGCGCAGGGGAGGTTCATCCAGGCGTTCGCCCAGGTCATGAACGGGTAGTCCTTGTGGAGCTTGGTGTTGTCGCGGTTCCAGACGCTCCAGGCGGTGGGCCACTTGGCGTCGGCGCACTCGACGGCGGTGTAGACGGCGTTGCCGTTCTCCGCGGCCTTGTTGCCGGCGATGTCCGTCATGTCCGCGGCGGCCGCGTCGATGAGGCCCTGCTTGTTGCCCGCGACGTAGTCGGCCCAGGTCTGGGCGACCGGCACCCAGGCGGAGTCGTAGTACGGGGCGCTCTGGAAGAAGCCGATCAGCTCGGCCGGACCGACCTTGCCGCCGAGCGGGGCCTTCTTGGCCTCGGCGCGGAGCTTCAGCCACTGGGCCTCGACCTTGGCGGAGGTGTCGCCGAGGTGGAAGGTGGCGTCGTTCTTCGCGACCCACTTCTTCCAGTCGTTCCAGCGCATCTGGAAGGCGACGTCCTGGTCCAGGTTGGCCTGGTACCAGATCTTCTCCTTCGACGGGTTCACGACGCTGTCGACGATCATGCGGCGCACGTGCGTCGGGAACAGCTCCGCGTAGACGGCACCGATGTAGGTGCCGTACGAGACGCCGAGGAAGTTGAGCTTCTTCTCGCCGAGGGCGGCGCGGATCACGTCGATGTCGCGCACGGTGTTCGGCGTGGTCATGTGCGGCAGCATCCAGCCGCTGCGCTCCTTGCAGCCGTCCGCGTACTCGGCGGCGAGCTTGCGCTGGGCGCGCTTGTCGGCCTCGGTGTCCGGGACCGGGTCCATCTTCGGGCCCTTGACGAACTCCTGCGGGTCGATGCAGGAGATCGGGGTGGAGTGGCCCACGCCGCGCGGGTCGAAGCCCACGAAGTCGTACGCCTTGGAGGTGTTCACCCACAGCGGGGCCTTGGTGGTCACGCGGCGCGGGAAGCGCATGCCGGAACCGCCGGGGCCGCCGGGGTTGTAGAGGAGGGCACCCTGGCGCTCGGCCTTGGTGCCGGTGTTGCCGATGCGGTCGACGGCGAGCTCGATCTGCTTGCCGTACGGCTTGGTGTAGTCCAGCGGGACCTTGACGAAGCCGCACTGGATCGGGGCCTCGAAGCCCCAGTCGGCCGGACAGGCCTTCCAGTCGATGCCCTTGCGGGCGGCGCGGGCGGCGGCGATCGCCGTGCCACGAGCCGCGGAGGTGGTCGTTCCGCTCTGGGTCTGGGTGTCGGCCGCGGCCGACGGTGCCACGACGGCACCCGCGATGAGCGTGCCCGCTATCAGAGTGCCCGCGCTGCCGAGCACCGCTGTGCGTATCACGTGTTAATCCCCCTGCGTCATGTGCGACCGTTTTGTGGCCGTCTTGTGTCTGACTGCAGATGGATCCTGTCGTCTGTGAGGTCCCCGGCAACAGGGTGACGGGCCGTTCTTTACCAACCCGATAACCGGACCGACGTGTACCGCTGAGCGGTACGGCAGTTGACACCCCCTGGGCCAGGACCCGGGGGGTGGCCCCGCGTCAGCCGGCGTACGTGCGGCAGGCCTCGTCCAGCAGCCGCCGCAGCCGCAGCCCGTCCGCGGCCAGCACGGTGACCAGCACCGCCGGCCCGGCGAGCGGGGTGACGGCGGCGGACTCGCCGAGCAGGGCCGGCGCGGGCGGGGCCGCCGCGAACTCGGGCCGCACGACGAGCAGCTGGCCCAGGGCGCGGTGCCCGCCGAGGACCGCGGGGCCGTCCCAGCCTCCGGGGGCGCCCGGCCCGCAGGACAGTTCCTGGTCCAGCAGCGGCCGGCCGCCCAGCGTGGCCGTGAGCCTGCTGGTGAGCAGCCCCGGCGGCTCCCCGGCGCGGCCGAGCACCTGCTCCTCGCGCAGCAGCAGGCGGGCGGTGGGGGCGAGTTCGGCCCGGGTGGTGGCCAGCAGCCGGCTGCCGCGCACGGAGACCAGGGGTTCGGGGAGCCAGTGGAGCGCCGCCCCGTCGGCGACGCCCAGGCGCACGTCGTAGCGGGCGGGCGCGCCGGTGCGGCCGGGGAGGGCGAGGGTGGCGGCGGCCGACGTGACGGTGAGGTCGGCGCCCGGGCCGACGGTGGCCTCGACCGCGAGGTGGTCGCCGCCCAGCGGGGCGCTCATGGCGCCGACCAGGGTGACGCGGGCCCCGGTGCCGGTGGAGCGGGTGCGGCGGAGCGCCAGGGGTCCCTCGCCGTGGAGCTCGGGCAGCGCGGTGCCGCCGCGCCCGTCGGCGGTGGCGGTGATCCGGGCGGTGGCGCGGAGACCGGGGGCGGCGAGGGGGGCGGTCATGCGGCGAGGGCGGTCCAGGCGGCCAGCCGCTCCCGTACCCAGGCCGCGACCGGGGCGACGCCGTCCTCGGCGGCCAGCGAGGTGAAGGCGACCGGGAGTGCACCGCGCTGGGCCCGGGCGTCCTCGGCCATCCGTCCGAGGTCGGAGCCGACGTGCGGGGCGAGATCGGTCTTGTTGACCACGAGGAGGTCGGACGTGGTGACGCCGGGGCCGCCCTTGCGCGGGATGTCGTCCCCGCCCGCCACGTCGATCACGAAGATCTGCGCGTCGACCAGGCCCTTGGAGAAGGTGGCCGTGAGGTTGTCCCCGCCGGACTCCACGAGCACCAGGTCCAGCGGGCCGACCGCGTCCTCCAGGTCCTCCACCGCTTCGAGGTTGGCGGAGATGTCGTCGCGGATGGCGGTGTGCGGGCAGGCACCCGTCTCCACGGCCGCGATCCGCTCGGGCGGCAGGACGGCGGCCCGCAGCAGGAAGTCGGCGTCCTCGCGCGTGTAGATGTCGTTGGTGACCACCGCGAGGGAGAACTCCTCGCGCAGCGCCCGGCAGAGGGCGGCGACGGTGGCGGTCTTGCCCGAGCCGACCGGGCCGCCCAGTCCGATGCGCAGGGCGCGGCGCCGTCCGTCGCCGCGCACGGGAGGGGCGCCGTGGGTGTGGCGCGGGGGGTAGGTCTCGGCGTGGTCGAGGTGCATGGGGGCTCCAGGGTCGGGGGGGACGAGTGGCGGGGTGCCGGCCGGCGGACGGCGGACGGCGGACGGCGGACGGTCAGGAGGCGAACAGCCGTACCGGCCAGGCGGCGTGGGCCTGCGCGCCGATCTCCAGCAGGGGCGAGGACGCGGCGGGCAGTGCGCCGGTGCCGGCCCGGCGTGCGCGGTGCGCGGCGGCGGTGGCGCGCTCGGCGACCTCGTCGAGCTCGGGGGTGAGGCGGGCCAGGACGGCGGTGGCCTCGAAGGGGTCGAGGCCGAGCAGCCGCACGGTCGCGGTGGCCGGTCCCCCGGTGCTCTCGTACGCCGCCACGTGCGCGGCGTCGAGCGGTCCCAGCCCCGCGGCGCGGGCGGCAAGTCCCAGCACCACCGGCTGGTGGGCGCCCCTGGGGTACGCGGCCGCCAGCGCCTCCAGACCGGGGTCGCCGGGCCAGACGGAGCGCGCGGCCCGGGTGAGCTGCCGGCCCAGCCGGCGGGCGGTGGTCCGCAGGGCGGGCGCGGGGGTACGGGCGTCCGCCGCGGCGTCGAGTTCCGCGGGGTCGATCCCGAGGGCCCCGGCGGCCGCGAGGGCCCCGGCGACGAGTCCCGCGGTGTGGAGCCGGCCGCGGCAGAAGTCCTCCAGGGTGGCGGCGTCCCGGATCCGCCCGGCCTTGACCGCGGCCTCGGCGCCCCCGGAGTGGGCGTGGCCGCCGGCCGGGAACCGCCCGTCCGCCAGCAGCAGGAGGGCGGCCCGGCCGCCGGTGGGGGCGGTCGCGGCCCGGGGCCCGGCCGGGGGCACGGGCGGGGTCGCGGCCGTGGTGGTCGTGGTGGTCGTGGTGCTGGGCGTCATGCCGGTCGGTCCCTTCCGCGTCAGAAGAGGAAGTACCGCTGGGCCATGGGAAGTTCGCCGGCCGGAGCCGGTTCCACGGCCTCGCCGTCGATCGTCACCGTGAAGGTGTCGGGGTCGACCTCCACGCGCGGACGGGCGTCGTTCTCCCGCATGTCGGCCTTCGTGACGCCGCGGGTGCTGTCGATGGCCACGAACTCCTTGCCCAGTCCCAGCCGTTCGGGCAGCCCGTCGGCCAGCGCCGCCGGGGCGGTGAAGTTGACGGAGTTGTGGGCGGGGGCCCGCCCGTGCCCGCCGAACATGGGGCGCGGCAGCACCGGTTGCGGGGTGGGGATCGAGGCGTTGGCGTCCCCCATCTGCGCGTAGGCGATCTGGCCGCCCTTGATCACCAGCTGGGGGCGGACGCCGAAGAACGCGGGCTCCCAGAGCACCAGGTCGGCGAGCTTCCCGGTCTCGACCGAGCCGATCTCGCGGGCCAGGCCCTGGGCGACGGCCGGGTTGATCGTGTACTTGGCGACGTAGCGGCGGGCCCGGTGGTTGTCGGCCCGCCCGTCTCCCGGCAGGGCACCACGGCGGCGCTTCATCACGTGCGCGGTCTGCCAGGTCCGCAGGATCACCTCGCCGACCCGGCCCATGGCCTGGGAGTCGGAGGAGATGATCGAGATGGCGCCGAGGTCGTGCAGCACGTCCTCGGCGGCGATGGTCGAGGGCCGGATCCGGGACTCGGCGAAGGCGAGGTCCTCGGGCACCGCGGGGTTGAGGTGGTGGCAGACCATCAGCATGTCGAGGTGCTCCTCGACGGTGTTGACGGTGTGCGGCCGGGTCGGGTTGGTCGAGCTCGGCAGCACGTTGGCCTCGGAGACCACCGTGATGATGTCGGGCGCGTGCCCGCCCCCCGCGCCCTCGGTGTGGTACGCGTGGATGGTCCGGCCGCCGATCGCGGCGAGGGTGTCGCCGACGAAACCCGCCTCGTTGAGGGTGTCCGTGTGCACGGCCAGCTGGGCGCCGGTCTCCTCGCAGACGCCCAGGCAGGCGTCGATGACCGCGGGTGTGGCCCCCCAGTCCTCGTGGATCTTGAACCCGAGTGCGCCGCCCCGCAGTTGTGAGTGCATGGCCTCGCGGGAGGTGGTGTTGCCCTTGCCGAGCAGGCCGATGTTGACCGGGTGGGCGTCGAGGGCGGCGAACATCCGGGCGAGGTGCCAGGACCCCGGCGTGACGGTGGTGGCCTTGGTGCCCTCGGCGGGTCCGGTGCCGCCGCCGACGAGGGTGGTGATGCCGGAGGCGAGCGCCTCGTCGAGGATGGTCGGCGAGATGAAGTGGACGTGCGCGTCGATGGCACCGGCGGTGAGGATCTTCCCGTTGCCGGAGATGATCTCGGTCTCGGGGCCGATGACCAGGGCCGGGTCCACGCCGTCCATGGTGTCGGGGTTGCCCGCCTTCCCGATGCCGGCGATCCGGCCGTCGCGCAGGCCGACGTCCGCCTTGACGACGCCCCAGTGGTCGAGGACGACGGCACCGGTGATCACGGTGTCGGGCGCGCCCTCGGCGCGGGTGGTCCTTGCCTGGCCCATCGACTCGCGGATCACCTTGCCGCCGCCGAACACCGCCTCGTCGCCCGCGCGGCCGGGGCCGCCGCAGCGGTCCTCCTCGATCTCGACGAGCAGGTCGGTGTCGGCGAGCCGGATGCGGTCGCCGGTGGTGGGCCCGTAGAGGTCGGCGTAGGCCTGCCGGGTCAGTTCAGCCATCGAGGGGTCCCCCCGTCTCGCCGCGCAGTCCGGGTACGGTGCGCAGTCCGGCCAGCGGTACGAGCTCCACCTCGACCGGGATGCCCGGCTCGAAGCGCACGGCGGTGCCCGCCGCGACGTTCAGCCGCAGTCCGCGCGCCGCGGCGCGGTCGAAGCCGAGACCGGGGTTGGCCTCGGCGAAGTGGTAGTGGGAGCCGACCTGTACGGGGCGGTCGGCGGTGTTGAGCACCGTGAGCCGGGTGACCGGGCGGCCCGCGTTCAGGGGCACGGGGACCTCTCCGAGGAGGATTTCGCCGGGGATCATGCTGCTCCTCAGACGATCGGGTCGTGGACGGTGACGAGCTTGGTCCCGTCCGGGAAGGTCGCCTCGACCTGGACGTCGTGGAGCATCTCCGGGATGCCCTCCATCACGTCCTCGCGGGTGAGGACCTTGCGGCCGGAGGCCATCAGCTCGGCCACCGTCCTGCCGTCCCGGGCGCCTTCGAGGATGTGGCTGGTGATCAGCGCGATGGCCTCGGGGTGGTTCAGCAGCAGCCCTCGGGCCCTGCGGCGTTCCGCCACGTCGGCAGCGACGTGGATGAGGAGCCTTTCCTGCTCGTGCGGCGTCAGTTGCACGGTGCCACCTCACTGTCGTCCTGGCGAGTCACAACCGGGCTCGAACGTTAGGGCGCGCGCTTTACCGTCGCGTTAATTCACGTTTCGGGAGGTGGCTCGGTTCGGGATGTCCGGCGATTGGGATGCCCTTCTGTATACGGCACTTACGAGGGCCCACCGTACGCACCCGGGCACGCTGCGTGACGGCCGTTGGGCGTAACCGCGCCGCTACGGCTCCCCGTTCGGAGTAACGCCGTCGTGTCGTACCCGTACGGAGGGATCGGCCGGGGCGGCTGCGACCGTCGGCGCAGGTCCGGCCCGGTTCACCCGTCCGGGAATGGCGGGCGGGACGGGCCGAAATCCCATTTGGGGCACACGTGATGAGCATCACATAAGGGTGACTTAAGGCGTAATTCGGACACTTGGTGGGCCAGGATCCGGGGGACGACAAGCCCCCGCCACCGCGGCGGGGCGGCCCGGGCGGACGCCGAGTCCTGCCGCCTCACCCGGGTGACTGGTCGACAGGAGTGCACCGGCAGGAGTGGAGGACCCAGGCAGTGCGGAGCGACGGGCCACCGGCCCGTCCGTTCCTCGGGGTGAAGCCGCCCCGGCCCTTCCCGTACGGGTGGGACCGGTGCGGCCGGGCGAACTTCGCAGGTCCGAACCCGACAGGTCATCCTTCACAGGCGGCTGACGAAGGGTTGCGCATGTCCGCGCTGAACAAGAACGCGCCGTACGGGAACGTGCAGAACAAAAACGTTCCCGCGATGCTGTCCCGGGCCGGGGTCACCTCGGCCCTCGCCCTGGCCGTCGTCGGGGGCACCGTCCTCGCCCCCGGCGCCGCTCCCGAGGCCCGGGCGGCGAGTTCGCACGCCGCCGTCAAGGCCCTGCAGGTGGCCGCGTCCAAGCGGGGCGCCCCGTACCTGTGGGGCGCCACGGGACCGTACCGCTTCGACTGCTCGGGGCTGACGCTCTACTCGTACAAGCGCGCGGGCAAGAAGCTGCCCCGCACCGCGGCCCAGCAGTACAACCGCACCACGCGCGTCGCGGCCGGCTCCAGACTGCCGGGCGACCTGGTCTTCTTCCATTCGGGAGGCAGCGTCTACCACGTGGGCATCTACGCCGGAGGCGGCCGGATCTGGCACTCCCCCAAGACCGGTTCGACGGTCCGTCTGGACCGGATCTGGACCAGCAGCGTGAAGTACGGCCGGGTGCGCTGAGCAGCCGTGAATTCGGCTGCGCGGCTCCCGGTGCGCGGCTAGGTTGACGCCGCGGCGGCACCCCGCCGCGGCGTCAGCCCAAGGGAGACCCGTGTCCTACCTCAACCCCGTCCGGCACATCACCTTCGATGCCCACGACCCGTACCTGGTGGCCGGGTTCTGGGCCGCACTGACCGGCGCGTCCCTCCAGCCAGACGACGAGCCGGGCGACGACGAGGTGCTCGTGGACCCGGGCGTGCCCGGCGTGCCGGGGCTGCTCTTCATCCGCGTCCCCGATGCCAAGACCGTCAAGAACCGCGTCCACCTGGACATCCAGCCGCCCGCCGGCACCCGGGACGAGGAGGTCCGGCGGCTCACCGGGCTCGGCGCGCGGATCGTCGACGACCGCCGGTCCACGGACGGCACGGGCTGGGTCGTGATGGCGGACCCGGAGGGCAACGAGTTCTGCGTGGAGCGCAGCGCGGTCGAGCGCGGCCTGGCCTGAGGCAGGCGGCGCACCCGTCTTGGGCCTGCTCGTGCGGCCGGAGCCTGCGGCCGCACGTACGGCCGGCACGTACGGCCGGCTCGGGCGGTCAGCGCGGGCGGTCGGCACCGGACGCCCGGGCGGCCGCCCGCCACGGGAGCGCGATCCACACGGTCTTGCCGCCGTCCTCGGTCGGGCTGACCGACAGCCGGCCCCCGGCCTCCGCGGTGAGCCAGCGGATGATCACCATGCCCCGGCCGTTGTCCTGCTGGACGGCGGCCGGCAGCCGCCTGGGCCAGCGCGGATGGCTGTCCGTGACGCCGATCCGCAGCTGCTCGTCGCGTTCCAGCCGCAGCTCGACCGTGAAGACGGGCGACTGGCCGAAGGTGTGCTGCACGGCGTTGGTGGCGAGTTCGGAGACCATCAGGCGGACGGAGTCGGCCTGATCGTCCTCCGCCGGCAGCCCCCACTCGGACAGCACGTCCGCGACGTACCTCCGGGCCGTGGCGACCGACGCGGGATCGCTCGGCAGAGTGACGGATGCTTCCAGGTGGTCTGCCATGGCGACGCTGTCCCTTTCCCACCGGGGCCGGACTCCGACTTGGCGCGGATGACCTCGAGGACGGCTCCGGATCTGTGCTTCGCGCCAGACTGCCACTCCGGGTGCCGCCGGTGCTGGCGTTCCACCAAGATATGCATATATCTGTCGCTCAAAGCGGTGAACTCTGCTACGGAAGACCGTATTTGGGCGCAAGACCGGCGGGTGCGCCGGGTGGAAGGAGGCCGGCATGCAGCACGGTCCCGCGGTTCGCCGACGCAAGCTGGGTGAGGAGCTGCGGGCGCTGCGCGACCGGACCGGGCTCACCAGCGGTGAGACGGCCCGGATGCTCGGCTGGCACCAGTCGAAGATCAGCCGAATCGAGACGGGCCGCAGTGGCGTGAAAACCGAGGACGTCCGGCTGCTGCTGGACGCGTACGGGGTCGCGGACGCCCGGGAGCGGGCACTGCTGGAGGCGCTGGCCGCCTCGGCGGGCGACACGGGGCGGGGCCGCCAGTGGTGGCACGAGTACCGGGGGCTGCTGCCGCAGGAGTACCGGGACTTCATCAGCCTGGAGGCCGGCGCGAGCGCGGCCCGCACCGTCGAGCTGTCCGTGGTGCCGGGGCTGCTCCAGACCGCCGCGTACGCGCGTGCCGTGACCCGGGCCGCGCTCGGGGGGCTGCCCGAGCCCAAGGTGGACGCGCTGGTCGACGTACGCCTGGCGCGGCAGACGGTGCTGCGGGCGGATCCGCCCCTGGAGCTGAGCGCGGTGCTCGACGAGGCGGTGCTGCGGCGGCAGATCGGCGGGCCGGGGGTGATGGCGGAGCAGCTGCGGCACCTCGTGGCGGTGGCCCGGCTGCCCCAAGTGCGGCTCCAGGTCCTGCCGTTCAGCGTGGGGGGTCATCTCGGCCTCACGGGGCCTTTCGTCATTTTCTCATTTCCGAACATTGCTGATCTGGATGTGGTTGTTCTCGACCATTTGACGAGTAGCCTCTATCTGGAGCGGAAAGAAGACCTCGAGGCGTACAGCGCCGCCTTCCGCACCATCCAGGCGCACGCCCTCCCGCCCCATGACTCGTCGGACCTCATCAGCGCGATCGCTGACGGCGCGTAAGGAGGCACAGCCCCATGTCCGCAACCCCCTCTCCCCCGAGCGGACTCAGGAACAGCGCGAACTGGCGGCGCAGCAGCTACAGCACCGGCATGAACAACTGCGTCGAGACCGCCGGCCCCAACGGCGGCTTACTGGCCGTACGCGACTCCAAGCGGGCCGGAGGACCCGCACTGCTCTTCACCGCGACGGCCTGGCAGGGCTTCCTGTCGTACGTACGGGCGGACCCGCCCGGCTCCGGGAGCTGACCCCCTCTCCCCCGGAACCGGCGCAGGTCTCAGCCCGCGGTCGGCGCGGTCCGCAGGATCGTGCCGACCGCCTGCGTGATCTGGGCCTCCGTCAGGTCCGCCCGGGCGGTCAGCCGCAGCCGCGAGATGCCGTCCGGCACCGACGGCGGCCGGAAGCAGCCCACCGCCAGCCCCGCCTCGCGGCAGTCCGCCGCCCAGCGCAGCGCGGCCGCCGGCGAGGGCGCCCGTACCGAGACCACGGCCGCGTCGGGCCGGGCCGCGGTGAGCCCCGCCGCGGTGAGCCGGCCGTACAGCGCCGCCGCCACCTCACGGGCCCGCGCGGCCCGCTCCGGCTCCCGGCGCAGCAGCCGCAGGCTGCCGAGCGCGGCGCCCACGGCCGCGGGAGCGAGCCCGGTGTCGAAGATGAAGGTCCTGGCGGTGTTGACCAGGTGCTCGATGACCTTGGCCGGGCCGAGGACGGCGCCGCCCTGGCTGCCCAGCGACTTCGACAGCGTCAGCGTGGCCACGGTCCCGTCGGCGCCCGCCAGACCGGCCGCGGCGAGCGCGCCCCGGCCGCCCTCGCCCAGCACCCCGAGGCCGTGCGCGTCGTCGACGACCAGGGCGGCGCCGTACGCGCGGCAGACCTCGGCATGGGCGGCGAGCGGGGCCGCGTCCCCGTCCACGGAGAAGACGGAGTCCGTGACCACCATGGCCCGGCCGCCGAAGGCCTCCAGGGTCTTGCGGACCGCCTCCGGGTCGGAGTGCGGGACCACCGCGGTCCCGGCGCGCGAGAGGCGGCAGCCGTCGACGATCGAGGCGTGGTTGCCCGCGTCGGAGACGACCAGGGTGTCCCGGGCGCTCAGCGCGGTGACGGCGGCGAGGTTGGCGGCGTAACCGGAGGACAGGACCAGCGCGGCCTCGAAGCCGCAGAACTCGGCGAGCTCCCGCTCGAGCTCCGCATGAAGCTCGGTCGTGCCGGTGACGAGGCGCGATCCGGTGGCCCCGGCCCCCCAGCGGCGCGCGGCCCCGGCCGCCGCCTCGGTGGTCTCCGGGTGGTGGGCGAGACCGAGGTAGTCGTTGCTCGCGAGGTCCAGCAGGTCCGACACCGCGGGCCGCGGTCGCAGGGTGCGCACGAGTCCGGCCTGTTCACGGGCGCGGGCCGCCTCGTCGATCCAGGCGAACACGTCCGCGGGGGCGGGGACGGGGTGCGGCTGAACGGGCGGCGGTGCGTCCTGCGTCATCGGCTCAGTCCTCGCGATTTGTCGGCTGTCCACAGACCCTAACGGGCACTGATCGTGACCGAGGTGTGGCGATACACACACCCCGAAGCTGCCATGTTGTCCGATCTCTCCTTGGCCGAGGGCGGTCCCGTAAGCCAGGATCACCGTCATGGACCTGCTGAACACCCTGGTGGACAAGGGGCTGCGGCGTGAGCTGCCGACCCGCGAAGAGGCGCTCGCCGTGCTGGCGACTTCCGACGACGAACTGCTCGACGTGGTGGCCGCGGCCGGCAAGGTGCGCCGCCAGTGGTTCGGCCGCCGGGTCAAGCTGAACTACCTCGTCAACCTGAAGTCCGGGCTGTGCCCCGAGGACTGCTCGTACTGCTCGCAGCGGCTCGGCTCGAAGGCCGACATCCTCAAGTACACGTGGCTGAAGCCCGAGGAGGCCTCCAAGGCCGCCGCCGCGGGTGTCGCGGGCGGCGCCAAGCGCGTCTGCCTGGTGGCCAGCGGCCGCGGTCCGACGGACCGCGACGTGGACCGGGTGTCCAAGACCATCGAGGCGATCAAGCAGGACAACGAGGGCATCGAGGTCTGCGCCTGCCTCGGTCTGCTCGCCGACGGCCAGGCCGAGCGCCTGCGCGAGGCCGGTGCCGACGCGTACAACCACAACCTCAACACCTCCGAGGCCACGTACGGGCAGATCACCAAGACCCACACGTACGCCGACCGGGTGGACACCGTGCAGAAGGCGCACGCCGCCGGCCTGTCGGCCTGCTCCGGCCTGATCGCGGGCATGGGCGAGAGCGACGAGGACCTGATCGACGTCGTCTACTCGCTGCGCGAGCTGGACTCGGACTCGGTGCCGGTCAACTTCCTGATCCCCTTCGAGGGCACCCCGCTGGCCAAGGAGTGGAACCTCACCCCGCAGCGCTGCCTGCGGATCCTGGCGATGGTCCGCTTCGTCTGCCCCGACGTCGAGGTCCGGATCGCCGGCGGCCGAGAGGTGCACCTGCGCTCGATGCAGCCGCTCGCGCTGCACATCGCCAACTCGATCTTCCTCGGCGACTACCTCACCAGTGAGGGCCAGGCCGGCCAGGCCGACCTCGACATGATCGCGGACGCCGGTTTCGAGGTGGAGGGCGCCGGCGAGACCACCCTCCCGAAGCACCGCTCCGAGGTCACGGCCGGCGGCGGCTGCGGCTCCCACGGGGGCGGCGCCTCGCTGTGCGGCTCCCAGGCGGACGCCGGCTGCGGTTCCGGCTGCGGCGGGTGCGGCTCGCACGAGGAGCCGGCCGCGCGGGCCGACGTGCCGGCGGAGGCCGCCGCGTCCGCGCCGGAGCAGGCCGAGCCGGGCGAGGTGCGGCCGGAGCTGGTCGCCGTACGCCGTCGCGGTGCGGGAACGGACCTGGCGCCGAATGCCTGATCCGCTCTCCCCCGCCGACCTGCTCGCGCTCGACCGGCAGCACGTCTGGCACCCGTACGGTCCGATGCCCGGACGCCAGGAGCCCCTGGTGGTCTCCTCGGCGTCCGGGGTCCGGCTGCGGCTGGCCGAGCCGGCCGAGGGCCGGGACGAGCTGGTCGACGGGATGTCCTCCTGGTGGTCGGCCGTCCACGGCTACAACCACCCGGTGCTGAACGAGGCGGTGCGCGGGCAGCTGGACCGGATGAGTCACGTGATGTTCGGCGGGCTCACGCACGAACCCGCCGTCCGGCTCGCCGCCCGGCTCGTGGAGATCACCCCCGAGGGGCTCGAGCACGTCTTCCTGTCCGACTCCGGCTCGGTCTCGGTCGAGGTCGCGATCAAGATGTGCCTCCAGCACTGGCGTTCCGTGGGCCGGCCGGGCAAGACCCGGCTCCTCACCTGGCGGGGCGGCTACCACGGCGACACCTGGCAGCCCATGGCCGTGTGCGACCCCGACGGCGGGATGCACGACCTGTGGTCGGGTGCGCTGCCGCGCCACGTGTTCGCGGAAGCGCCGCCGGCCGGTTTCGACGCCGCACCGGAGCCCGCGTACGTCGCCCACCTGCGCGAGCTGGTGGCGGCGCACGCGCACGAACTGGCCGCGGTGATCGTGGAGCCGGTGGTGCAGGGCGCGGGCGGCATGCGCTTCCACTCCCCCGCGTACCTGCGGGTGCTGCGCGAGCTGTGCGACGAGTACGAGGTCCTGCTGGTCCTGGACGAGATCGCCACCGGCTTCGGGCGCACCGGGGCGCTGTTCGCCGCGGACCACGCCGGGATCACCCCCGACGTGATGTGCGTGGGCAAGGCGCTGACGGGCGGTTACCTCTCGATGGCCGCCACGCTGTGCACGGCGCGGGTGGCGGACGGCATCTCGCGGGGCGAGGTGCCGGTGCTGGCGCACGGGCCCACGTTCATGGGCAACCCGCTGGCCGCCTCGGTGGCGCTGGCCTCGATCGACCTGCTGCTCGGCCAGGACTGGGCCCGGGAGGTCAAGCGGATCGAGGCGGGCCTGCTGGAGGGAATGGCCGGGGCCGCCGCGCTGCCCGGGGTCAAGGACGTCCGGGTGCTCGGTGCCATCGGCGTGGTGCAGCTGGACCACGAGGTGGACATGGCCGCGGCCACCAGGGCCGCGGTGCGGGAGGGCGTCTGGCTGCGTCCCTTCCGTGACCTGATCTACACGATGCCGCCGTACGTGTCCTCGGACGAGGACGTGGCGCGGATCGGCCGCGCGGTGTGCGCGGCGGCGCGGGAAGGCTGAGATGAGCGTGCTCGTCGTGTCCGGTACGGGCACGGAGATCGGCAAGACGGTGGTGACCGCGGCGATCGCGGCCGCCGCCCTGGCGGCCGGACGGTCGGTGGCGGTGCTGAAGCCCGCGCAGACCGGGGTGGCGCCGGACGAGGCCGCTGACGTCGCCGAGGCGGCCCGGCTCGCGGGGCCGCTGACCGGCCTCGAACTGGCCCGCTACCCCGAGCCGTTGGCGCCGGACACCGCCGCGCGCCGGGCCGGCATGCCGTACGTCTCCCCCGAGGAGGTGGCGGAGGCGGCCGGGAAGCTGGCCGCGGAGCACGACCTGGTGCTGGTCGAGGGCGCCGGCGGGCTGTTCGTGCGCTTCGACGGCGCCGGGCACACGCTCGCCGACGCGGCCCGGCTGCTGGACGCGCCGGTCCTGGTGGTGGTCCCGGCGGGGCTCGGGACGCTCAACTCGGCCTTCCTGACCAGCGAGGCGATGGCCTCACGGGGTCTCGCGCACGCGGGCGTGGTGATCGGCAGCTGGCCGGACGCGCCCGGGCTGGCCGAACGGTGCAACCTGGCCGACCTGCCGTCGGTCTCCCGTGCCCCGCTGGTGGGTGCGGTGCCCGCGGGCGCCGGGGGCCTGGACCCCGCGGGCTTCCGCGCGGCCGCTCCCGGGTGGCTGGCGCCGGAACTGGGCGGGACCTGGGACGCCCGGGAGTTCCTGGCGAGCTGGCCGGCGTAGCGGCCGGCCGCTCCGCGGGGCGGGGGCGGGCGCGGCTGCGCTCAGGGCGGCGGCCGGCTTCGCGTACGCCGGGTTCCGGCTTCGTGCGGGGCGCGGGTTCCGGCGTTGTGCGGGGCGCGGGTTCCGGCCGGGCGGCGTGCTCCGCGTACGGCGCGGGAGGGGGCCGTTTCCCGCCGCGCCCAGCGGCGTGCGGGCTTGCCCGACGGTGGTAGGGGGAGACTGTGGGTACGCCACCACTCGCGTGAGGAGGCTCCACCATGCCGCTGCGCCGCAAACGCGTACCGCAGGACCCCGTGCACCACCCGCTGTTCGCGCGCTTCTACGCCCGGATGAGCGTGCAGGCGGACACCCGGGCCGGCGTGGCGGAGCTGCGCGAGGAACTGCTCAGCGGGCTGAGCGGCCGGGTGATCGAGATCGGCGCGGGCAACGGCCGCAACTTCTCGCACTACCCGCGGGCCGTCTCCGAGGTGGTGGCCGTCGAGCCGGAGCGCACCCTGCGCCGGCTGGCGGTGCGCACCGCGCTGCGGGCCGACGTGCCGGTGGACGTGGTGCCGGGCGTGGCCGAGGCGCTGCCGGTCAAGAGCGAGGCCTTCGACGGCGCCGTGGCGTCGCTGGTGCTCTGTTCGGTACGGGACCTGGCGCGCTCCCTCGCCGAGGTCCACCGGGTGCTGCGGCCCGGGGGCGAGCTGCGGTTCTTCGAGCACGGGCTGGCGCCGGGCCCGAACATGGCGTCGTTCCAGCGGGTGCTTGACCGCACGGTGTGGCCCCGGCTGTGCGGCGGCTGCCACACGGCCCGCGACCCGCTGGCCGCGATCGAGGCCGCGGGGTTCCGGATCGTGCGGCAGCGGAGCCTGCGCATCCCGGAGCGGGGGCCGGCCTTCCCCGACTCGTACTGCGTGATCGGGTCCGCCCGACGCTCACCGGTGTAGGCGGATGACCGAACGCGGAGCGGCTGCGCGGGCCAGGGACCTGACGAAGGCGTACGGGTCGGGCGAGACCGCCGTGGTCGCGCTGGACGCGGTGGACGTGGACATCGAGCGGGGCCGGTTCACCGCG
Source organism: Streptomyces sp. NPDC101118 (assembly GCF_044759445.1). Taxonomy (NCBI): domain Bacteria; kingdom Bacillati; phylum Actinomycetota; class Actinomycetes; order Kitasatosporales; family Streptomycetaceae; genus Streptomyces; species Streptomyces sp. NPDC101118. The sequence goes on from NZ_JBIVZG010000008.1 coordinate 300,040, forward strand.
GTGATGGGGCCGAGCGGTTCGGGCAAGTCGACGCTGATGCACTGCCTGGCCGGGCTCGACTCGGTGTCGGCGGGCCGGGTGTGGCTGGGCGACACGGAGATCACGGGGCTGCGGGACCGGGCGCTGACCCGGCTGCGGCGGGACCGGATCGGGTTCATGTTCCAGTCGTTCAACCTGCTGCCGACCCTGACGGCGGCGGAGAACATCACGCTGCCGATGGACATCGCCGGCCGGAAGCCCGACCGGGAGTGGCTGGACCGGGTGATCGACACGCTGGGGCTGCGCGGGCGGCTGGGGCACCGGCCGAGCCAGCTGTCGGGCGGTCAGCAGCAGCGGGTGGCCTGCGCGCGGGCGCTGGCCTCGCGGCCGGAGCTGATCTTCGCCGACGAGCCGACGGGCAACCTGGACTCGCGTGCGGGCGCCGAGGTGCTGGCGTTCCTGCGGGAGGCGGTCGACTCGCTGGAGCAGACGGTGGTGATGGTGACGCACGATCCGGTGGCGGCCGGGTACGCGGATCTGGTGCTGTTCCTGGCGGACGGGCGGATCGTGGACCGGCTGGCGGAGCCGACGGCCGCGTCCGTGCTGGAGCGGATGCGGCGGCTGCCGGAGCATCCGGGGGCGGACGCAGGTGCCGCGGCGTCGTCCCCGGCCGGCGCCCCGCCGGTGCCGGAGGCGTCCGCCCCGTACGACCGTGAGGACTGAGGCGTGCTCAAGGCGACCCTGCGCAGCTTCCTCGCCCACCGCGGACGGCTGCTGCTGTCGGCGCTGGCGGTGCTGCTCTCGGTCGCGTTCGTCACCGGCAGCCTGATCTTCTCGGACACGGTGACCCGTACCTTCGACCGGCTGTTCGCCTCCACCGCCGCCGACGTGACGGTCGCTCCCCTGGAGGACCTGACCGAGCGTTTGCCGTCCGGAGCCGTCCGCACCCTGCCCGCCTCGCTCGCGGCGGAGGTGGCGGCCGTGCCGGGCGTGCGGGCGGTGCACGTGGACGCGGTGGCGCGCAACGCCACGGTGGTCGACTCCCGGCGGGAGACGGTGGGTCCCACCAACGGCGCGCCCACGATCGTCTCGAACTGGTCGCCGCGCGAGCACATGGCGGTGGAGCTGACCGACGGCCGCGCCCCGCACGGCCCGGGCGAGGCGCTGCTGGACCACACCACGGCGGACCGGCGGAAGGTGCGGATCGGGGACCGGCTGACCGTGCTCGCCGGGCGGGGGTCGTTCCCGGTGCGGGTGACCGGCATCGTGACCTTCACGACGACCAATCCGGGTGCCGCGCTGGTGTTCGTGGACACCCCGACCGCGCAGGTGCGGCTGCTGGGCGGCCCCGGCCGGGCCTCCTCGCTGTCGGTGGACGCGGCGCCGGGTGTGCCGGACACGGAGCTGAAGGCGCGGATCACGGCGGCCGTCGGCCCCGGGTACGAGCTCCGCACCGCGGACGAGCAGGCGAAGAACGCCGCCCAGCGGCTCGGCGGGTTCCTCGACGTGATCAAGTACGTGATGCTGGGCTTCGCAGGGGTCGCGGTGCTGGTCGGGATCTTCCTGATCGTCAACACCTTCTCGATGCTGATCGCGCAGCGCACCCGGGAGCTGGGCCTGTTGCGGGCGCTGGGTGCGGACCGGCGTCAGGTGCGGCGGTCGGTGCTGGCGGAGGCGCTGCTGCTGGGGCTGGTGGGCTCGACCCTGGGGCTGGCCACCGGCATCGGGCTGGCGGCGGGGCTGATCGCACTGCTGGGGCTGGCCGGGGTGAACCTGAGCGCCGCGGAGATGGCCGTGACCGCGGCCGTGCCGGTGTCGGCGTACGTCGTGGGGCTCGGGGTGACGGTGGTGGCGGCGTACCTGCCGGCCCGGCGGGCCGCCGCGGTCTCGCCGATGGCCGCACTGTCGGATGCCGAGGTGGCGGGCGTGGGGCGGCCCTTGCGGGTGCGCGGGCTGGTGGCCCTCGTGGTGGGGGCGGCCGGTGCGGCGGCGCTGGCCGGGTGCGCGGCCGCCGAGCCGACGGGGCGGGCCGCGTCGCTGCTGGGGCTGGGGATCGCCCTGACGCTGGTGGCCATGGTGGTGGGCGGGCCGCTGCTCGTGCGGCCGGTGATCCGGGTGCTGGGCGGGGCCTTCCCGCGGGTGTTCGGGCCGGTCGGGCGGCTGGGGCAGCGCAACGCCCTGCGCAATCCGCGGCGTACCGGGGCGACGGCCTCGGCGCTGATGGTGGGGCTGGCGCTGGTGGGCGGGCTGTCGGTGGCCAGTGCCTCGATGGCGGCCTCCTTCGACCGGCAGATCGACCGGACGCTGGGCGCGGACTTCGTGCTCCAGAGCGCCAACCTCGCGCCCTTCCCACAGGAGGTCACCGACGCGGTGCGGCGGGTGGACGGGGTCGGCCTGGTGGTGCGGCAGCGGTTCACCGCGCTGCGGGTGACGCTGCCCGACGGCGCGCGGGTGGAGACCACCGCCTCCGGGTACGACCCGCGGCTGGACGACGTGGCACACGTGCCGTACCTCTCGGGGTCGACCCGCGCGGCGCTGGCCGGCGGCGCGGTGGGCATGGACGAGGAGTTCGCGCGGGAGCACGGGGTGCGGGTCGGGGCGGTGCTGCCGGCGCTCTTCCCCGGCGGGCGCACTGCGTCGCTGCGGGTGGCGGCGCTCACCGATCTGGACGCGCCCCGGGGGCCGGGCCTGGAGGGCGGCCTGTTCCTGGGCATGGGCACGCTGGAGCGGTACGCGCCGGGGGCGCAGGACGCCGCGCTGTACGTGAACGCGGCGGAGGGGGTGTCCCCCGAGGTGCTGCGCGGGCGGCTGGAGGCGGCGCTCGACCCGTACCCGCAGGTGCAGGTCCGGGACCAGGCGGACTACAAGGAGCTGATCCGGGGCCAGATCTCCGTGCTGCTGAGGCTGGTGTACGGGCTGCTGGCACTGGCGATCGTCATCGCCGTGCTGGGGGTGGTCAACACCCTGGCCCTGTCGGTGGTGGAGCGGACCCGGGAGATCGGGCTGCTGCGGGCGATCGGGCTGTCCCGGCGGCAGCTGCGGCGGATGATCCACCTGGAGTCGGTGGTGATCGCCGTGTTCGGCGCGGTGCTGGGGCTCGGGCTGGGGCTGGTGTGGGGGCTGGCGGCGCAGCGGGTGCTGGCCCTGGAGGGGATGACGGCACTGGCGGTGCCCTGGCCGGTGATGGTGGCCGTGCTGGTGGGATCGGTCGTGGTGGGGCTGGCGGCAGCGGTGCTGCCGGCGCTGCGGGCGGCGCGGATGAACGTACTGGCCGCCATCGCGCACGAGTGACGGCCGCCCTCCCGGGCGGCTGCCCGCATGCTGGAAACCTGTGGCACCCGCCGACGCGCGGGTGGTGGGATGCCGCCATGGATGATCTTCACATCAGGCCGGCCGCGGCCGGTGACCTCCCGGCCGTACTCGACTTCTGGGCCTCGTCCGCCGAGGGCACCAGCATCAGCGACGACGTCGCGGGCGTGACGCGGCTGGTCGAGCGCGACCCCGGGGCGCTGCTCCTGGCGGAGCGGGACGGCCGGCTCGTGGGCACGGTGATCGCGGGCTTCGACGGGTGGCGCTGTCACCTCTACCGCCTGGCGGTGGACCCGGGGCACCGGCGGCAGGGGATCGGCTCCGCGCTGCTGGCGGCCGCGGAGGAGCGGTTCACCGCGCTCGGCGGGCGGCGCGGCGACGCGATGGTGCTGGACCGGAACGAGCGGGCGCACCACGCGTGGCGGGCCGCCGGGTACGGACCGCAGGAGCAGTGGACGCGCTGGGTGAAGCCGCTGCACGCCTAGGTCGTGTCTTTCGGATCAGGCCGGGCTCGCGGGCCTGGCACGCACGCTCGCCGCGTTGTCGTCGGTCGCCAACGTCCCCCAGCTACCGCTGGGGGTGCCCCCACCGCGTTGACTCCCTCCTCCGCCTTGCGATCGCACGCACCAGGCCCCGCTCCCTGATCCGACCTGATCCGAAAGACACGGCCTAGGTGTGTCGTCCTGGGACGTTGGTGACACGCGTGCTGGGTTCTTGAATGGGTGAGGGCCTCCGGGTTCGGTGTGGATTGCGACGTCTGCACCGAGATCAGGAGGCCCTCGTGCCCCACCGTAATGCCCCGCTGACCGAGACCGGGCGTCTTCGCCTGGCCCGCTGTGTCGTGGACGACG